>JANLSF010000888.1:0-2394 GCA_031362285.1 Gemmatimonadota bacterium
GGTGGACCTGGGGCGGAACGACGTGGGGCGCGTGGCGCGGTACGGCACCGTGCAGGTCACGCAGTTCATGGCCACCGAGGCCTACTCGCACGTGTTCCACCTCGTGAGCGAGGTGACCGGGCAACTGCGCCCGGGGATCAGCGCGCTCGACGTGTTCCGCGCCAGCTTTCCGGCCGGCACCATGACGGGCGCTCCAAAGGTGCGGGCCATGCAGCTCATCGACGAGCTGGAGCCCGAACGTCGTGGACCGTACGCGGGTGCCGTGGGGTGGATCGGCGCCGGGGGTGACCGCATGGACCTCGCGATCACCATCCGGACGTGCGTGATTGCCGGCGGCGAGGCGAGCGTGCAGGCGGGAGCCGGCATCGTGGCCGATTCGGTGCCCGCCCTGGAATGGGACGAGACCGAGAACAAGGCGCGCGCGATGCTCACCGCGATCGCGCGCGTGTGGCGGGGTGCGCCGCCATGACATCCACGTTCACGAGGGTACGCGACATGACGTTGCCAGCCAGCCCAGACGCCACACGGCGCCCCCGCCCTGCCCGTTCACCGTACCTCCGGGCCGCCGTGGGCGTGAGCGCGCTGGTCCTCCTCGCGGCGTGCGAGCGACGAGCGCCGGCCAACAACGCGTACGCCGCGAGCGGGGCCGCTCGGTGGTGTGACCAGTTGCCGCGCGCCGTGAACCAGGCCCTCACGCGCGTCAACGCCGGGTCCCCATGGTTCGACGTCTACCAGGTGGACACGGGCGTGTATGCCCTGGTCGAGTCGCAGCAATTCCAGGAGGCGATCTCCTACCTCGTGCTCGGCACGAAGCGGGCGCTGCTGTTCGATGGGGGCATCGGCGTCGTCGCCATGCGCCCCGTCATCGAGCGGCTCACCGCGCTCCCGGTGACGGTCGTGAACTCGCACACGCACTACGACCACGTGGGCGCGAACCACGAGTTCCGCGACGTGCTCGGCATGGACACGCCGTACACCAGGCGCAACGAGGGCGGGGTGCCCCACGCCGCCCTCGCCGGCGAGGTGGCGGCCGAGAGCTTCTGCGCGGGCGCGCCCGCGGGGTTGGACACCGCGACCTTCCACACGCAGCCGTGGACCGTCACGCGCCGCGTGGCGGACGGCGACACCGTGGACCTGGGCGGCCGCGTGGTCGAGATCCTGCACGTGCCGGGGCACACCCCGGATGCCACCGCCCTGCTTGACCGCGCCCATGGACTGCTCTTCACCGGAGATTCGTACTACGCCGGGCCGATCTGGCTGTTCGCGCCCGAAACCAACCTCGACGCGTACGAACGGTCGATGACGCGGATGGTCGCCCTCGCCCCGACGCTCCGTCGCCTGCTCCCGGCGCACAACACGGCCAGCGAGCCGCCGAGCCAGTTGGCCGTGGTGGCGGCGGCCCTGCGCACGATGCGCACGGGCGGCGGGCGGCGCACCGTGCAGGAGGGATCGCGCCTGCTCGTGACGGTGGGAACGGTGGAGTTCATGACGTCGCAGGCGCTGCTCGACGGGAAGCGGGGCGCCGACACCGCGGGCGGGTCGGGGCTGGGCCCGCTGCCCTGACCCCCGGCGCGCCCGCGCACCGCCCCCTGGGGGCTACAGCAGCGGGCTCAGCAGCCGCGCCGCGTTCTCGACCAGCATGGCCCGCAGTCCGCGGCGCTCCCACGCCGCGGCGTCGAGCGGGAGCGCCTTGGCCATCGTCCGTTCGGCTTCCGCCCGCAACTGCGACGCCACGCCGGCATCGTAGCAGACCACGCTCACCTCGGCGTTCAACCGGAAGGAGCGGATATCGAGGTTGCTGGAACCGATCACCGCCACCTCGTCGTCGATGGTGACGTGCTTCGCGTGGAGGAAGCGGCGGCGATAGCGGTGCACGCGCACGCCGAACTCCAGCAGGTCCTCGTAGTACGACGCCTGCGCCCACGCCACGAAGCGGGAGTCGAGGTTCTCCGACACCACGAGGTCGACCCGGACGCCTCGCAGCACGGCGGTGTGGAGCGCCTGAATGAGCGCCTCGTCGGGGATGAAGTACGGGGTGGTGAGGATCACCCGGTGCCGCGCGCCATGCACCAGCGCGACGAGCAACCGCTGGTAGTTGCCGACGGGGAAGCCGGGCCCGCTCGGGAGCACCTGCGCCGCCACGTCGCCCTGGCTGTCCGGCAGCGGGAAGACGGCATCGGGGAGCAACTCGTCCGACTCGATGAACCAGTCGGCCGCGAACGTCGCCTGCAGCTGCAGCACGACCGGGCCTTCAAGTCGCACCATCATCTCGTCGTTCCAGAGTCCATCGTCGCCCAGCGACTCCACGAGGTTCTGCGAGCCGGTGTAGGCCACGGCGCCGTCGACGACGACGATCTTGCGATGGTTGCGGAGGTCGAACCGCGCCGCCTTGCG
>JANLSF010000902.1:0-5289 GCA_031362285.1 Gemmatimonadota bacterium
GTGACGATGTGCATCGGTGTGGGGCAGGGCATGGCGGCCGTTCTCGAGCGCGTGTAGGGTGCGCGCCTGCCGCGCAGCACACGGTGAGTGACCTCAGGCAATCCTGACCGAGTACCAACGGAGAATTCATAGATGCGCTTGCAGAACTATGTCCTCGGCCAGTGGGTCGAGGGAGGCGGGACCGGCACCGAGCTGGTCAGCGCCATCACGGGCGAAGCGATTGCCGTGGCGAGCACGGTTGGCATCGACTTCAAGGCCGCGCACCAGTACGCGCGCGACGTCGGGGGGCCGGCGCTCCGCGCCATGACCTTCCACCAGCGGGCGGCGCGCCTCAAGGCGATGGGGAAGTACCTCACCGAGCGGAAGGCGGAGTTCTACGACCTCTCGTCGCACACCGGCTGCACCAAGTCGGATTCGTGGATCGACATCGACGGCGGCATCGGCACCCTGTTCGTCTACGCCAGCAAGGGGCGTCGCGAGCTGCCCAACGAACCGTTCTTCGTCGACGGACCACCCGAGGCGCTCTCCAAGGGAGGTACCTTCATCGGACGCCACGTGTGCGTGCCGCTCGAGGGGGTGCACCTGCAGATCAACGCCTTCAACTTCCCCGTGTGGGGGATGCTGGAAAAGGTCGCGCCGAGCTTCCTGGCGGGGATGCCGAGCATCGTGAAGCCGGCGACGCTCACCAGCTACCTCACCGAGCGCGTCGTCCACGTGATGATCGAGTCGGGAATCTTCCCCGAGGGGACGCTGCAGCTGCTCTGCGGGAGCACCGGCGACCTGCTCGATCACCTCGACTGCCAGGATGTGGTGGGCTTCACCGGGTCGGCCGCCACCGGGCAGATGCTCAAGGCGAGCAAGGCCGTGGCCGCGCACAATGTCCGCTTCAATATGGAAGCGGACTCGCTCAACTGCTGCATCCTCGGGCCCGACGCCGAGCCGGGCACGGACGAGTTCGACCTGTTCGTGAAGGAAGTCGTGCGCGAGATGACGGCCAAGGCCGGACAGAAGTGCACCGCCATCCGGCGCACCATCGTGCCGGAGCGGATGATGGGCGACGTGCTGGAGGCGCTCAAGAAGCGGCTGGCCGGCGTCACCGTGGGCGACCCGCGGCTCGACGGGGTGCGCATGGGCCCGCTGGCGGGCGCCGCGCAGGTGCGCGAGGTGGGGAAGGCGGTGACGCGCATTCGCGAGGGCGCCACCGTGTATGCGGGAGGCGAGCAGGACTTCGCCGTGACGGGCGCCGACCGCACCAAGGGCGCCTTCTACCCGATCACGCTGCTCGCCTGCAACGAGCCGTTCAAGGTCGACACGCCGCACGACGTGGAGGCATTCGGCCCCGTGAACACCGTCATGGGCTACCACCACCTCGACGACGCCGCGGCCCTCGCGCGGCGCGGCAAGGGGTCGCTCTGCGGCTCGGTGTTCACCAACGATGATGCCCACGCGCGGCACCTCGTGCTCGGCACCGCCGCGTACCACGGCCGCATCGTCGTCGTGAATCGCCACTCGGCCAAGGAGAGCACCGGGCACGGCTCTCCCATGCCGCACCTCGTGCACGGCGGCCCCGGGCGCGCCGGCGGTGGCGAGGAGATGGGCGGCATGCGCGGCGTCATGCACTTCATGCAGCGGACCGCGGTGCAGGGAAGCCCCACCACGGTGGCGGCGATCACGCACGAGTGGTCCACCGGTGCCGATCGGTTCAATGACCGCGTCCACCCGTTCCGGAAGTACTTCGACGAGCTCGAGATCGGCGAGTCGCTCACCACGCACCGCCGCACGGTGACCGAGGCGGACATCGTGAACTTCGCCGGCATCTCGGGGGACTTCTTCTACGCGCACATGGACGAGATCGCGGCGCGCGAGTCGTTCTTCGAGCGGCGCGTGGCCCACGGCTACTTCGTGATCTCGGCGGCGGCGGGGCTGTTCGTGGACCCGGCGCCCGGCCCCGTGCTCGCCAACTACGGCCTCGAGAACCTCCGGTTCGTGAAACCCGTCTATGCGGGCGACACGATCCAGGTGAAGCTCACCTGCAAGCAGAAGACGCTCAAGGACACGCCCGAAGGCGGCGTCCCGCAGGGGGTGGTGGCGTGGGACGTCGAGGTCACCAACCAGGCTGGGGAATCGTGCGCGGTCTACACGATCCTCACCCTGGTGAAGCGACTGGTCGAGCCCGTGGCCGAGATCCTCGTGGCCACGATCAATGGGGACGCGTCGGGGAATTGACCGCATGAACGCCCCGGTCCGCGATCTCGCCATCACCTTCGCCGGTGGAGGGAACCGGGCGTTCTACCAGCTCGGGTTGCTCAAGCAGTGGGGTGAACGGCTCCTGCCGCGCACGGCGGGAGTGGCCGCCTGCTCGGCCGGCGCCTACGTGATCTGCCTGTACATCGCCCAGCGCGAGCAGCAGGCGTGGGACTACTGGCTCAAGGCGCGCGCGCACGTTCGCAAGAACTTCACCTTCAGCAACGCGCTCAAGGGGAAGTCGATCGCGCCGCACGCGCAGGTGTACCCGGACACGATCCGGCACATGCTGCAGGACGGCGGGTTCGAGCGGATCAAGGCGGCGCCGTTCCCCATCCTCGTGCTCACCGCCGGCTTCCCGCACCTGCTGCCATCGTCGCTGGCCACCCTGGTGGGGCTGCTCGGCTACCAGGTGGAGAAGGCGGCCAAGCCGGCGCAGATCCATCCCAAGTGGGGGCGGGCGCTCGGTTTCCGCCCGATCGTGGCCGACGCCCGGGACTGTCACGACGTGGACGAGCTGACGGCGCTGCTCCTCGCGTCGGGTTCCACGCCGCCGGTCACCCCGCTCGGCAGCTTCCGCGGCGAGGCGCTGCTGGATGGCGGGCTCGTGGACAACGTGCCGGCGTTCGTGGCCGACGACATCCCGGGCGCGACGCGCAACCTCGTGCTCCTCACCCGGGCCTACCCCCGGGCGAAGTTCACCGACGGGCGGAGGCTCTACATCGCCCCCTCGCACCCGGTGCCCGTGCATCGGTGGGATTACACGCGCCCCGACCTGCTGCAGGCGACCATCGACATGGGCGCCCGCGAGGCGGCACTCCACGGCCCCGTTCTGGAGCGTTTCCTGTCCGCGCCCCATATTGCGGGATGACCCAACACGACTTGACGGGAAAGGTGGCCCTGGTGAGCGGGGCCACGCGCGGCATCGGGCTGGCGATCGCCAAGGGGTTGGCGGCAGCCGGCGCGACCGTGGTGGTGTCGAGCCGCAAGGCCGATGCGGTGGCGGCAGCGGTGGCCGAGATCACGGACGCCGGACACAAGGCGATCGGAATCGCCGCCAATGTCGGCAAGCTGGATGAGGCCCGCAAGCTCGTGGACGACACCGTGGCCCAGGCCGGCGGCCTCGACATCGTCGTGAACAACGCCGCCGCCAATCCCGTCTATGGTCCGGTGGAGAACACCGACGAGGGCGCCTGGGCCAAGATCATGTCGGTGAACCTCCAAGGGCCGTTCGAGATCGCCAAGCGCGCGCTACCCCACATGGTGGCGCGCAGTGGCGGTGCGGTGCTCAACATCTCGAGCGTCGAGGGACTGACGCCGGGCGAAGGGCTCGGCATCTACTCCGTGAGCAAGGCGGCGCTGATCGCCCTCACGCAGGTGATGGCGCGCGAGTGGGGGCCCAAGGGGGTGCGCGCGAACACCATCTGCCCGGGCCTCATCAAGACCGATTTCTCCAGCACGTTGTGGAAGGACGAGAAGCTGATGGCGCGCTTCCTGAGGGCGCAGCCCATCCAGCGCATTGGCGAGCCCGACGAAGTGGCGGGGCTCGCCGTCTTCCTGTGTTCCCCGGCCGCGGGTTTCATCACGGGCGGGACTTATACCGTGGACGGAGGGTACACGATATGACGGCAGTCATTCCGGCGGACGTGATCCGCGCGCAGATCAAGGCGGCGCAGGCCGCGCAGGCGGCCAAGCCCGGCGCGATGGACGAGTTCGTGGCCAAGGTGGACGCCTTCGTGGACGAGGTGATGATTCCCCTCGAGCCCAAGTACCTGCAGGGGTCGTTCAAGGCCATGAAGCCCGACATGGACAAGGCGCGCGCCGAGGCCAAGAAGCGCGGGCTCTGGGCGCCGTGGATCCCCAAGAAGCACGGCGGACTGGGGCTGACGCTCCCCGAGTACGCGCGCGTGAGCGCGGCGCTGGGTCGATCGCCCATTGCGCACTACGCGCTCAACTGCCAGGCGCCCGACGTGGGGAACATGGAACTGCTCATGACCCACGGCACCGACGAGCAGCGCGCGCGCTGGCTGGCCCCCCTCGTGGAGGGGAGCATCCGCTCCTGCTTCTCGATGACGGAGCCGGAGTTTGCCGGTTCCAACCCGGTGTGGATGGAGACCAAGGCCATCCGCGACGGTGCCGACTACATCATCACGGGACACAAGTGGTTCACCTCGGCCGCCGACGGCTCGTCGTTCGCCATCGTGATGGCGGTGACCAATCCCGATGCCAAGCCGCACGAACGCGCCTCGCAGATCATCGTCCCCATGGATGCCAAGGGGGTCACCCTGGTCCGCAACATCCGCATCATGGGCGACGTGGGGGACGACTACGCGAGCCACGCCGAGATGCGCTACGAGCAGGTGCGGGTGCCGATCACCAACCGGCTGGGCGCCGAGGGCGCGGGCTTTGCGCTGGCGCAGGAACGGCTCGGGCCGGGGCGCATCCACCACTGCATGCGCTGGATCGGCATCTGCGAGCGCGCGCTCGACCTGATGTGCAAGCACGCGGCGAGCCGCATGCTGGCGCCGGGGGTGCCGCTCGGCAGCAAGCAGGCGGTGCAGCACATGATCGCCGAGTGCCGGGCGGAGATCGATGCGGCGCGGTTGCTGGTGCTCGACAGCGCGCAGCAGATCCACGACAAGGGGGCGCACGCGGCGCGGGTGTCGGTGTCGGCCATCAAGTTCCATACAGCGGGGGTGCTCCAGCGCGTGCTCGACAAGGCGCTGCAGGTGCACGGTGGGCTCGGCATGACCGATGACATCCCGCTGGCGTACTGGTACCGGCACGAGCGCGGGGCGCGCATCTACGACGGGCCGGATGAGGTGCACAAGACGGTCGTGGCGCGGCAGATCCTCAAAGGGTACGGTTTGAAGGTCGAGTAGGGGTTGAGGCACTGCGGTTACCACAGAGTAGCTGTGTTGAAAGTCAAGCGGTGGTGGGCGAGGTCGCCCGCCACCGCTGCTGCGTCTTGAGCAGCTGGTTGAGGATCACGAGGAGGCGGCGCATGCACGCGACGAGGGCGACTTTCTTCGGCTTGCCGGCCGC
>JANLSF010000903.1:0-2196 GCA_031362285.1 Gemmatimonadota bacterium
TGGGCCCCGTGAACGGCGCTTCGCCGACGAGCATTTCATACGTGACGGCGCCGAGCGCGTAGATGTCGCTGCGCGCGTCATTGGTGCGCTCGCCCATGGCCTGCTCGGGAGACATGTACTGTGGTGTGCCGAGCGAGAGTCCCGTCTGCGTCATGCGCTGCCCGCCGGCGGTCTGCACGGCCAGCGCGATGCCGAAGTCCGCGACCAGCGCCGAGCCGTCGTGCAGGAGGATGTTCTCCGGCTTGATATCGCGGTGAATCACTTTCTGCCGGTGCGCGTAGTCGAGCGCGCTGGCCACTTCGCGGGCGATGCGCACGGCATCCGCGATCGGAAGCTGGCGCTCGCGCTCCAGCCGTGCGCGCAAGGTCTCACCGGTGACCAGCGGCATCACGTAGTACAGCAGGCCATCGGCGTCACCGCTGTCGAGCAGCGGAAGAATGTGCGGATGCTGCAACCGCGCGGTGGTGCGGATCTCGCTCAGGAACCGCTCGCCGCCGAGCGCCGCGCCCAGGTCGGGATGCAGCACCTTGATCGCGACGTCGCGCTCGTGCTTGAGGTCGTGCGCGAGATACCCGGTGGCCATGCCGCCGGCGCCGAGCTCGCGGTCGACGCGATAGCGGTCGGCCAGCGCCGCGGTGAGCCGGTCCGGGATGCTCATGCGCCGTGCCCCGCGTGCGTCGTCATGGGGGTGACCCTGCGGCCTTGCCACGCAGCATGCGCCGCACGTCCTCGGTCCACCCCACGACCACCAGGGGGTTCGCCGTGGTGCTCGACTGGACGGCCACGAACGTCGTGCCATCGGGGGAGAGGTCGAAGTCGACCGAGCCCATCGTGGACACACCCACGCGCCGCCGACGGACGATCGCAAGGCTGGGCGTCGCCTGCACGTCGGCCACCATCCACCCATCGCCCGTGCTGTAGTAGATGCTGCGACTGTCGGGACCCCACGCCGCCGCGTACGCGCCTCGCTCCCGGTCCAACTCGATCGCGCTGGACCCGTCGATGGGCCGCAGGTACACCTGCCCGAACTCCGTGTGCATCACCCAGCGACCGTCTGGCGAGATGCGGGGCGAGTAGGGGCGCCCTCTGAAACCCACGGGCGTTCGCGGTACGGCCACGCGAGCGGCCGGCTGCGGGTCGAGGGAGTAACGGGCCAGTTCGCGCGGCCCGGTCGCAGGCACCGTCACCCCCACGAACCCGTTCCCATCCCGGGTGAAGGCCGCGTCGGTGAGGTTTGCCGGCCCGTCGTAGAGCCGCTGCGGTTCCACGCTCCGGTCCAGCGGGAGCACCCAGAGCTCGCCTCCCCGCGCGGTACGGGCGATCCAGGCCACCCGCTTTCCGTCGGGCATCCATTCCGGCGCGGTCGCCGCGCCGGTGTTCGTCAGGCGCGTGCCTTCGCCCGTCGAGCGATCGAAGAGCCAGAGATCCGTCTTGGCCTCACCACCGGATGCGTCAACGCTGGCGCGCGCGGCGACCACCTGCTGGCCATTCGGGGAGAACCGCGGATGAACGAACGACCCGACCTCGGCGCCGAGTGGCCGGGACCGCCCGAGCGTGTCCGCCAGCATGAGGGTCGCGCGCGGCTGCTCGGCAGGACGGTACACCAGCGTGCCGCCCTCGGAGAACATGACGTTCGTGCCGCCGGCCCAGGCATACACACGCTCGCGGAGTTCGCGCGGCGTGCCGCTCGTGCGCATCGTGGACGGGTCGAAGGCCACCGCCATCAGCGACCCGTCGACACGCGAATACACGAGGTGTCCGTCCACGAGCCCCAGCGCCTGGAGCCCGGCAATCCCGAGCCGCCTCCGCCGCCCGTCGGCGAGGGAAAACGCGACCAGGTCGACGCCGCCGGTATCCGCGCTGGCGAACAGGACGAGCCCCTCGCGCCGAAGCACGAACGGGCGACGCTGCATGTGCTCGCCGGCCGAACTGTCCACCGGGATGAGCGTCGCCGGCGTTCCGCCGTACGCGCCGATGCGCCGGATCGCGGCCGCGGTCCCCCGCAGCGTCTCGAAGAGGAGGGTGTCGGCGGTGAGCCACGCGATGGATGCCGTTCCGCCATCCACCGTCGTCACCGTCGTCGCCGATCCGCCCGAGAGCCGCATCCGGCGGATCGTGTTGTTCTCGCTGACGAACGCGACGGACTCCCCATCGGGCGAGATCGCGGGGTTCCCGTCGTCATCCGTGTTCTCGAGA
>JANLSF010000049.1:0-1553 GCA_031362285.1 Gemmatimonadota bacterium
GCCGCGACGTGTTCCGCGAGACGCCGATGGCCGCGCTGCGCGAAGCGTAGCGGCGCCGGCGTGGCCCGCACTGGGCGCGCGCGGCCCGGCCTTGGCGGGCGCCCCGGATCGCTCGTCGGCCCCGAGCGGCTTACACGCTTCGAGCCCCGCGCACACCACGCGCGGGTCTCTCGCTACGACGCACGGGACCTCCTCGGACCGGGGACCCGCCAAGGCCTGGAGTGGACGTGCATCGAGGCGGCACACCGTCGACGGTCTCGCGCAGTTCGAGACTCGAGAGCGAGCGGGGGGCGCCTGCAGAGGAGGGCCCCCCGGAGCGAAGCGAAGGGCAGGCCCGCCGACGCAGGCGCCCCCCGCGAGCGACTACGACGGCATGGGGTCGCCGGCGCTCGGTCGCGCGGCGAGCCGCCCGCGCGTGCCCACGAGCAACCCGACCGCCGCGACCATCACGAGCACGGACAGCACAAGGGCGGCGGTGCCCTGCCCGGCGCGCGACGCCGTGATGGTGTTGAAGGCGCCGTGCCAGACAATGCACGGCAGCACGCTGCCGGTGGCGTTGCGCAGCCAGGCGAGCACGACCGCTCCGGCGGCAAGGCTCACCACGAAGCCGACGAGCATCGGGAGCCCCATGCTCGTGTAGCCGGGCAGGTAGAAGAAGAAGGGGGCGTGCCAGCCGGCCCAGACCACGGCGACCATGAGGGTGCCGCTCAGTGGGCCGTAGAGGTGCTGCAGGATCGGCTGGAGGATGCCGCGCCAACCGGCTTCTTCGCCCAGGCCCGAGGTCAGCGTCCAGAAGGCGAGCGCGGCAAGCGCCGGCATGGCCGGCAGGAAGTTGACGCGGCCGATGTCTCCGAGCGGGGCGACCGGGCGGCCCACGGCCGCGAGCCCGCCCACCACGAGCGCGTAGACAATGAGCGGCGAGAGCGCCACGGCCCAGGCCCATGCCGGTGCGGGCCGGGCGAGGCTGCGCAGCCAGGCGAGGACGCCCGGTGCCTCGCCCTCGCCGAAGGCCACGAGCGCGGCCGCAAGCAGCGGCCCGAACGCGGTGAGGTAGTGCAACGCGAACGGCACGGGCCGCGTGAGGAGCCCGCCCTTGATGAGCACGAGGGGCCACGCCACGAGCCAGGTGATGCCGTAGGCGTAGACGATGAACCGCACCGGCGTGGGGGCGCGGACGCGGGGGAGCTGCGCCATGACGCCAGAGTCGCGCGCGGTGGACACGTCGGCCCTTACGGCCATGTCAGCACCGCGTTGCCGGCCGCACACCGACCGCCGCCGCCCCCCGGCTGCGAGCCCGTGAGGTTCACGGTCATGACGTTCACGGTGGTGGTGGCGAGCACCAGGCAGCTGGAGAACGTCGCGCCGTTGAAGTTGAGGCTGTTCGACGTGATGACCGGCAAGGCGGCGAGCGCATTGCCGTTGATTGTGAGCACGTTGGTGGCACCGTAGGCGCCGGTGAAGATGCTCGTGAGCAGCGTCGCCGTGCCGCCCGTCACGCGGCTCAGGTTCAGCGCGACCTGGGTGAACGTGGTGTTGTTGATGTTCACGCCGCG
>JANLSF010000053.1:0-1785 GCA_031362285.1 Gemmatimonadota bacterium
GAGCAAGCTCCAATGAGGTAAGGACGTGGCGCCCTACGCGGCGCCGGCGGAGAAGATTCGTTCGACCAGCATGGACAGCCCCACTCCGGCAGCCGCCCCCGAGACCACCAGCACCCAGTCCCGGCGCGACCATCCCAGCAGTCGTTCGGCACCAAGCCCGAGCAGAAAGATGCTCGCGACCACGAGCAACTGTCCCCCCTCCAGCCCGAGGTTGAAGCCGAGCAGGGGCACGGCGATTCCCTCACTTCCCCCGAGGAGACTCCGAAGGCCGGAGGCGAAGCCGCAGCCGTGGACCAGGCCGAACCCCCCGGCGATCGCATAGCGGCGCCACATGGCCGCCCGGCTGATCGTCGGCGCGACGCCGTCGGCCGGCGCGGCGGCGGCGCGCTGGTCGTGGATGGCCGCAAACGCCGTCACCACGATCGTGAGGGCGATGAGCGGCTCGACGACCCGGCCGGGGATGCTCACCAGTTCGAGCGTGGTCAGCGCCAGCGTGAGCGAGTGCCCCAAGGTGAACGCGGTGACGAGCCAGGCCAGCCGGGCCCAGTCGCGTGGCCCGTAGGCGGCGGTGAGCGCGGCCACGAACAGGATGTGGTCGGTCGCCCGCCAGTCGGCGATGTGGTGGTAGCCGAGCTTGAGGTAGAGGGCGAGTTCAGGCATGGGGGCGGGGCCGGTCGGCATGCCTTCTCGTGGGCGTGCGCACCGGCGCCATGGTCAACGCAGGTAACGGGCTCACCCGCGCATGGCCTCCACCAGGCGGGCTTCCACGGCGCCCAGGTCGAGCGCATAGTCGCGCGCCTGCGCCGACGACGCCGGGTTGGTGAACGTCTCCAACGTGGGCTCGGCGATCACCTGCGCGATCACCGCGGCCACCTCGTCGGCCGTCTGCGGCTGCGTCACCGTGCCGCCGAGCGCCGCGCCGGTGCGCATCGGCGCTCGCGGCGTCCCCACCACGTTCTTCGTGAAGTCGGTGAGCACCACCCCGGGCATCACGAGCGACACGTGCACCCCGGGGTGCCGCGCGCGCATCTCCATCCGCAGGTTGGCCGTGAGCGAATTGAGCGCGGCCTTCGCGGCGCTGTACGCCGAGCGGAAGGTGGCCAGCGGAATGCGCCCCAGCACCGACGACACGTTGATGACGTGTCCCGATCCGCGCTCGATGAAGTGGCGCGTCGCCACCTGCATGCCGTACACGGCCGACTTGACGTTCACGGCCCACATCCCGTCGAGGTCGTCGTCGGTGAGGTCGAGCAGGTCGCGGGTGATGCCGCGCCCCGCGTTGTTCACCCACACGGCGTAGGAGCCGGAGTGCGCGATCGCGCTGGCCGACAGCGCCTCCACCTCGTCGCGGTTGACCACGTCGCAGGCCACCACCAGCACGTCCGGACTGCCGGCCGCGCGACACTCGGCCGCCACCGCCTCGAGTTCCGGGAGTCGGCGTGCGGCCAGCACCAGCCGGTGCCCGCCCCGCGCGAGGGTGCGCGCGAGCGCGGCGCCGATTCCCGCCGAGGCGCCCGTGATCACCACCGTCTGCGGGCCCGACGCATCGCTCATCGGTAGTCGTCGCGCGGCGGCTGGAACACGTCGAGCATCTTGCAGGCCACCACGGCCCGGCCCGAGTGACGCACGCCGCCGGGGATCACCACGGACTGCCCGGCCCCGAGGCGGTGCAGCGCGCCGTCCACCGTGAGTTCGAACTCGCCGCTCAGGAAGGTGGTCACCTGCTCGTGCGGGTGCGCATGGTCGGGGAGCAGGGCCCCCGCGTCGGCATCCACGAAGCCGATG
>JANLSF010000054.1:0-1872 GCA_031362285.1 Gemmatimonadota bacterium
GTCACGCGCGACCCGTGCACCAGTGCCACCCGCGCCGATGCCTGCCTGGTGACGCTCGGCACCGGCATGCCGGCGCCGAACCCCGAGCGGAGCGGCCCCGCAACGGCGGTGGTCATCGGCGATCGTACCATCCTGATCGACGCCGGCCCGGGCACCCTGCGCCGCGTGGCCGCCGCCGGCCTCGCGGTCAACCGCATCGAGCGCACGGTCATCACGCACCTGCACTCCGACCATACGCTCGGCCTGCCGGACCTGATCTACACGGGGTGGGTGATGGGGCGCCGCACGCCGATGGCCCTCATCGGTCCGCCCGGGCTCGCGGCCATGGCACGGCACATCGGCGAGGCGTGGGCGGAGGATGCGCGCATGCGCGTCACCGGCGCCGAGCAGTTGCCGAGTGGCGGCGAGCGCTCGGCGGTGAGCGAGTCGCGGGGGGGCGTGGTCCACGACTCGGCCGGGGTGCGCGTGGAGCTCGTCCGCGTGCTCCATGGCGACTGGCCCGATGCGTTCGGCGTGAAGGTGACGGCGCTCGGCCGCACCTTCGTGATCAGTGGCGACACGCGACCCAGCCCCGAACTCGAGACGGCGGCGCGGGATGCCGACGTCCTGGTGCACGAGGCCTATCCGCTGGTGCGCCTCGCACCGGAGCCGCGTCCTGGCGGCGAGGCGTGGCCGGCCTACATGCGCGCCTTCCACACGAGCGACGAGGAGTTGGGGGCGCTGGCACAGCGCGCGCGCGTCAAGCTGCTGGTGGTGCACCACGTGGTGTGGATGGGCGGCACCGAGGCCGAGCTGGTGGCCGGAATCCGGAAGGGCGGGTACGCGGGGCCGCTCCACATTGCGCGGGACCTCGACGCGTTCTAGCACCGCTCATTCGCGAGCGCGGGGCCGAGCCCCAACGGACGAGCCAGCGCGGCGCGTGCTGCGACCTTGCCGGGTCCGGCTGGCCCCGCCTAGACTCCGCTGCATGTCGACAGCAAAGCACCCGCAGACACTGAGGCGCGCATCAGCGGCCGCGCGGATCGCCCTCATCGCGATGGCAGCCGTGGGTGCTTCCTGCGGCGGCGGCACGGCCGTCGCTCCGCCGCCGGTGGGCATTGCCAACTACGTGATCGGCGATACGGCGGTGCTCCCGGCCTTCGTCGTCGCGTGCTCCACGGCGACGAACGACCCAACCCTCGGCTCGTTGCGGACCTACTCGTATCAGTACCCCCTCGGCTCGGAGTTGATCAATGCGGCGGGTCTTGGCGGCACCTTCGTGCTCACGGCCGGCATCTTTGTGCGCGATACGAGCCGCACCGGTGCGCCGCCCGACGGTGTGCGCTTCGTGTTGCCCCTGACGGTCCGCTTCGCGGTGGTGCCGGGGGAGGCCGGATTGCTCGACATCATCGACTCGGCGCGCACGCCAGCGCTGCGGGTCACCCGTGGGTGGTTGCGTCATCTCGACGGAACGCCGTATGGCACCCTGCGCGTCAGCCGGCAGGTAGCTGGTGACTACACGACCGATATCCACGACGTCGTCGTCACGCGCTCGGGCGTCACGCTGCACCTGTCCGATACCACGGTGATTCTCACTGGCACGCCACTCCAGACGATCACGCTGGACACCGACGTGTCGCCCGGCGGCTTCCATTTCAAGCAATATCAGGGCCTCACGATGAACGGCGCTCGCACCTTCTCCACGTATCTCGCACTGGGGGGGCCTGTGCAGCAGGTGCCGATGCAGCTCAACTCGTCGGGCAACTGGTACCTGATGGTCTTGACAGATCAAGCCGGCATGCGAGCCATGAGCGCCGTCGGGCAGGGTGGTCGCATGGGCGACCTCGCCGAGGCGATGGGATCGTCGACCGTATCGCCGGCGCTGCGCGCCTG
>JANLSF010000060.1:0-2897 GCA_031362285.1 Gemmatimonadota bacterium
CCGGGGCCGCCGAACAGCCCGCCGACAACGCCTGAGCGAACCATCGGGTCAGACGCATGGATGCACGCTGCCCCTCGACGCGCGGCAGGTCAAGGTGGCGCTTGCCTTGGGGCCGTGTAGGCCACTAGCGTCGAACAGCCCGGGGCGACCGCGCCCGGGCACCTTTCACCTCGGGAGACCGATCCGATGCGTCACCCTGTCGTCCTCGCGCGCGCTGCCCTGCTCGCCGCGCTGCTGGTTCCCGCCTGGCTGCCGGCGCAGAAGCCGGCCAAGGCTGCCGCCCCCGCGCGGCTCCAGATCCCGCTCACCTACTTCACGCTCAAGAACGGGCTGCGCGTGGTGGTGGCCCCCGACAAGTCGGTGCCCACCGCGGCCGTGGCCGTCTACTACGGCGTGGGGTTCCGCGTGGAGCCCAGGGGACGCACCGGCTTCGCGCATCTCTTCGAGCACATGATGTTCCAGGGCTCGAAAAACCTCGGCAAGATGCAGTTCATCAAGCTGGTGGAAGGGGCCGGCGGCATCCTCAACGGGTCGACCCGCTTCGACTACACCAACTACTTCGAGGTGGTGCCGGCCAATGCGCTCGAGACGGCGCTGTGGGCCGAAGCGGACCGGATGCGCGGGCTGGTGATTACGCAGGAGAACCTCACCAACCAGCAGGGGGTGGTGAAGAACGAGGTCAAGGTGAACGTGCTCAACCAGCCGTATGGCGGCTTCCCCTGGCTCGACATGCCGCAGTTGGCCAACACCAACTGGCACAACGCGCACAACTTCTACGGCGACCTGGCCGAGCTCGACGCGGCCACGCTCACCGACGTGCAGCAGTTCTTCACGACGTACTACGCGCCCAACAACGCGTCGCTGGTGATCGCCGGTGACGTGGACGTGGCGAAGACCCGCGCCATCGTGGAGAAGTTCTTCGGCGAGATCGCGTCGCAGCCGCAGCCGGCCAAGGACGACCTGAGCGAGCCGCGGCAGGAGGCGGAGAAGCGCTCCAACAAGGAGGACAAGCTGGCGCCGCGCCCGGCGCTCGCGGTGGCATACCATGTGCCGCCGCGGTGGACGCCGGAGTGGTTCGCCTTCGGCATCCTCGACCAGGTGCTGGCGCAGTCGCGCGACTCGCGGCTGTACGAGTCGCTGGTGCGCGGCAAGGCGTACACCGGCGGCGTGGGCGCGGGGATCAACCCCGGGCTCGGCAACCAGTGGAACTACGCCGGCCCCATGCTCTACACGGTCAACCTCTTTCACGACGCGAAGACCAGCGCCGACTCGATCCTCGCCGCCATGGACGTGGAGATCGAGCGGCTCCGCACCGAGCTGGTGGACGCGGCCACGCTCGAGCGCGCGCGCACCCGCTGGCGCTCCGGCTTCTACAGTTACATCGAGGGGTTGAACGGCTTCGGCAAGGCCGACATCCTCGCCTCGCTCGCCCTGTTCGACAACAACCCCGGGCGCATCAACGAGATCGAGAAGGGGATGGATGCGGTGACCCCCGAACTGCTGCGGAGCACCGCGCAGGAATGGCTGCGCCGGACCAACCGCACGATCCTGACCGTCGTTCCGGCGCCCAAGCCCGCCGCCACCGGAGGCAACTGACCATGCGCCCGACACGCGTTGCCTCTCGCGTCGCACTCGCCGCCCTGACCATCGGCCTGGTCGCGGCCCCCGCGGTGCAGGCGCAGTTCCCGAGCACGCCACCGGCCATCGGCAAGCCGAAGCCATTTGCCCTCCCCAAGCGGCGCACCTTCACGCTGGCCAACGGCATGCAGGTCTCGCTCGTGCCGTTCGGCACCACGCCCAAGGTCACGGTGCGCCTCATCGTGCGCACCGGCTCGATCGACGAAACGCCGGAACAGCTCTCCCTCGCCGCGCTCATGGGTGACCTCTGGTCCGAAGGGACCGCCGCCAAGGATGCGCGGACCATCGCCCAGCTCATGTCCGGCATGGGCGGGGCGATGGGCATCGGCGCCGGGAGCGACCTGACCAGTCTCGGCGCCGACGTGCTCACGTCGCACGCCGCCGAACTGGTCACCCTCGTGGGCGAGGTGGCGCGGCAGCCGCGCTTCCCCGACAGCGAACTCCCGCGCCTCAAGACGGCGAGGCTTCGCAACCTGGCCATCGCCCGCACGCAGCCGGGCACGCAGGCCGGGCAGAAGTTCAGCGCCCTCATGTTCGGCGAGCATCCGTATGGACGCGGCTTCCCCACCGACGACCAGCTCCGCGGCTACACCACCGAGCAGGTGAAGGCGTTCTACGCCACCAACGTGGGGGCCGCACGCGCGCACCTGTACGTGGTGGGCATGTTCGACGCCGTGGTGGTGGAGAAGGCTGCGCGCGCCGCCTTCACCGACTGGGTGGCTGGACCGGCGCCCACGATGAAGCCGGTGGTCATGCCAAAGGAGCGACAGGTGGCGGTGATCGACCGGCCGGCCGCCGTGCAGAGCACGCTCTATGTGGGGCTCCCCGTGGTCGACCAGACGCACCCCGACTTCGTGAAGCTTTCCGTCACCGACGCGATCCTCGGCGGCTCGTTCGGGTCACGCATCACCACCAACATCCGCGAGAACAAGGGGTACACCTACTCCCCGTTCAGCACCGTCAGCACGCGCAACAAGGCGGCGTTCTGGGCGGAGATCGCCGACGTCACGACCAACGTCACGGGGCCGTCGCTCACGGAGATCTTCAAGGAAGTGGAGAAGCTCCGGAACGAGGCGCCGCCGAAGGAGGAGCTGGAGCGGATCCAGCGCAACATGGCCGGGACCTTCGTGCTGCAGAACGGGTCGCGCGGCGGCATCACGGCGCAGCTGGCCAACGTGGACGCGTACGGCCTCGGTGAGGACTACCTGAGCACGTACACGTCCAAGGTGCTCGCGGTGACCCCGGCCGACATCCAGAAG
>JANLSF010000079.1:0-2708 GCA_031362285.1 Gemmatimonadota bacterium
GACCAGCCCGCGCCCTTCGGTCCCCGTCAGGACGAGGGCCGGCACCTCCCCGTCCGCGATCGGTCCCGCCAGCAGGACCGGAAAGGCTTCCTGCGTGGTGAGTTGGGCCACGCCTTCGCGATCGCCGGCGCGATTGAGGAAGGCCACATCGAGCCCTCGTCCGAGGGCAATGACCTCGTCGAGGAGCGCCTCGGGCGACGGGGCGCGCCCCTGGGTGGCCCCCCAGCGGGAGCGCGCAACCTCGAGGTCCACGGCGCGCGCGGCATGCTCGAGCAGGGTCGCGGACTGGGCGTACGGCATCCCCAATAGTAGCGGACTAATACATCGTAAATCAAGACTATTTAAGCTATATACGCTGTTTTTTACGAAGCGTCTGTCGGCGGGTCGGCCTCGGCGCGGACTGGTCACCTTCCCGCTCGACCCCCACCTTTCGGCCTCGCCCTCGTCCTCACTCATCAACGCTTCAAGAGGCCCCTGTATGCGTTCGGCCCCCCCGCGCCGGTCGTGGCTTCGCGCCGCCTCCCTCGCCGCCCTGCTCCCCGCCCTGCTCGCGGCGCAGCAGCCCACGGCGCCCGTCAAGCTCATCGTCTCCCCCGCCAGCCGGGTGATCAGCGCCGGCGACACCCTGCGCCTGCGGGCCGACGTGCGCGATGCCGACGGCAAGCCGGTGACCGCGCGGGTGCGTTTCGCCCTCTCGGGCGGCCGGTTCGAGGGCACCGTTGACACGACGGGGCTCGTGACCGGCGGCGCCACGGGGACGCTCGAGGTCGTCGTCTCGGCCGTCGTCCCTGGCGCGCGCCCGGTGATCGAGCGCGTCAACGTGCGCATCGTCGCGGGACCCGCCGCGCGCGTCGACATCGACGCGCCCGGCGCGACCCTCGTGGTCGGGCAGCGGGTCCGCCTGGCGGCGCGCGCTTTCTCCGCGCTCGGCGACGTGCGTGATGATCGCGTCCGCTTCACGTCGTCGCCGGCGCGCGTGGCCGAGGTGGGCACCGACGGGTTCCTGACCGCGAAGGGGGCCGGCACGGCGACGCTCACGGCGTCGGCGGGTACGGTCAGTACCACGCGCACCGTGACCGTGCTCGCGGGACCGATCGCGAGCATCGTGCTCACCCCGAACACGAGCGAGGCGCGGACGGGCGACGTCATCCGGTTCACGGCGGTGGCCAAGGGTCCCGGGGGCGCGACGATCGCCGGGCTCGTCCCCACGTGGAGCGTCGCCCCCGGCAACGGCCTGATCGACGCCGAGGGCGCGTTCGTGGGGTATGACGCGGGTGAGTATTCGGTGATCGCCAACTACGGGACGCGCACGGCCGAGGCCAGGGTGACGCTGTCGGCGCGCGACGTGCGCCGGCCGTTGCGCGTGGTCGGGCGCCTGGGGCGGTCGCGGTTCACCACCGAGGAAGTGTGGATCCACCCGGACGGCAAGCACGCCTACCTCGGCTCGGGCTCGGGCGGCGACGTGCTCTACGCCATCGACATCAGCGATCCGTCGAAGCCGGTGGTGACCGACTCGCTCATCGAGAACACGCGTCGCGTGAACGACGTGATGACCACGAAGGACGGCAAGTGGATGGTGTTCACGCGCGAAGGGGCGGCCGACCGCAAGAACGGCTTCGTGATCGCGAACACCGAGGACCCGGCGCACCCCAAGCGAGTGGCCGACTTCACGGAGAACATGACGGCGGGGGTGCACTCGACGTTCATCTACGAGCAGCCGAAGTACGGGCGCCATGTGTACGCCACCAACGACGGCACGGGCGCGCTCCACATCGTGGACATCAACGACCCGACGAAGCCGAAGGAAGTGGCCGTGTGGAAGACGCCGCGCTCCGACGCCGGCCGCTCGCTCCACGACATCGACATCCAGGACGGCCTGCTGTACGGCTCGTGGTGGAACGACGGACTCGTGATCCTCGACGTCGGCAACGGCATCAAGGGCGGGTCGCCGTCGAACCCGCAGGTCGTCTCGCAGTACAAGTACGACTTGAACGCGCTGTACAAGCAGGTCGAGCTGACCGGCGGCCCGGGCTTCATTCGCGGCACGCACACGGCCTGGCGCCACAAGAACTACGTCTTCATCGCCGACGAAGTGTTCCCGTCGAGCGGCGTGGCCGGGGCGAAGGACGCGGCCGCCGGGCGCGCGTACGGGCGGCTGCAGGTGCTCGACGTTTCCGACATCACGAAGCCGAAGTCGGTGGCCTGGTACGAGCCGGAGTACGGCGGCGTGCACAACGTGTGGGTGGCGGGCGACACGCTGTACATGGGCGCCTACAACGCGGGCTTCCGCGTGTTCGACATCTCCGGGGAGCTGCGCGGCGACCTGCGCGCGCAGCAGCGCGAGATCGGCCACCTCAACACGGCCGACATGGACGGGCTCGTGAAGAACACGGCCATGACGTGGGGCGTGGTGGTGCGCGACGGCCTGGCCTACGTGAACGACATGTACAACGGCTTGTGGGTGGTGAAGATCGAGCCCAAGCCGGCGGTGGTCCCATGACCTCCCTCCCCTGGAGCACCCGCATGACCATCCTTCGCCGCTCGACAGCGGCCCTCCTGGGCGCCGTCGTCACCCTCGCGTCGGCACTCGGGGCGCAGCAGGACACGCCGCGCCTCGTCGTCACCCCGTCGCGCCCCACCGTGACGGTCGGCGACACGCTGCGCATCGTCGCGCAGCTGATCGACGCGCAGGGCAAGGCGGTGCCGGG
>JANLSF010000084.1:0-3452 GCA_031362285.1 Gemmatimonadota bacterium
ATCAAACTCCAATGAAAATGGCGTTCCGACCTCTCCGACTCCTCGCTGCCGCCGCGTCGCTCCTCCTCATCGGGCGCGCCGTCCACGCACAGTCCACCCTCGATGACCTCGTGGCGACTGGCCTCAAGCAGAATCTCGGACTCCGCCAGGAGCGACTCGCCTTTGACCGAAGCGAAGCCGCCGTGGATGAAGCCCGTGGACGGTTCCTGCCCAGTGCCACGTTCAACGCCCGGTACACGCAACTCTCCGGGAACGTGGTCAATCTGGGCTCGCTGATCAACCCGGCGTTCGTGGCCCTCAACCAGCTCACCGGCGCCGCCAACTTCCCGACCAACATCGACCTCCGCCTTCCGCTTACGCAGGAGACGACCGTCCGGTTGGCGCAGCCGCTCTTCCAGCCGCAAGTCGTCGCCGCCCACCGGATCGCCTCGCGTCTTCGCGACGCTCAGGGCGCGCAGCGAGACGCGAGCGCCCGCGAAACGGCCCTCAAGGTCCGCGTGGGCTACCTCCAGCTCGCGATGGCCCGCAAGGCGCTCGAGATCTGGGACGCCACGCTCCTCGTCGTGGCGGAGCAACTTCGGGTGACCGAAGCGCTCGCCGCGCAGGGCAAGGTGGCGCCCGACGCCGTCTTCCGCGCCCGCGCCGAGCGCAGCGACGTGGACCAGCGCCGATCGTCGGCGGCGGAAGACGTCGAATCGGCGCGCCGCAGCCTCAACTTCGCCCTCGACCGGTCGCTCGACGCCGACGTGGCCGTCATCGCCGATGATGCGCTCGGCATCGGCGAGTTGCCGTCGCTCGAGGTGGCCGTCGCCGCCGCCAAGGTCGGGCGCGAGGAGTTGCGCCAGATCGAGTGGTCGCGCCAGGCGGCCGACGGCGCCCGCCAGCTCGCCATCGGGAGCTTCCTGCCCAACCTGTCGGTGGCGGTGGACTACGGCGTGCAGGGCACCAAGTACGACTTCCGCGGCAGCCAGACGTTCACGGCGGCGTCGGTGGTCGCCAGCTGGAACGTGTTCAACGGCACGCAGGACGCCGCCCGGCTCTCGCAGGCGAGCCTCGACGAGCGCCGCCTCGCCGTGCAGGGCCTGCAGGCGGCGCAGGGGGTCGCGCTCGAGGTGCGCCAGGCGTGGGGCGCGGCGCAACTCGCGAAGCGCGCCATCGTCACGGCCGACGATCGCGTGGCCTCGGCGCGGAAGTCGTACGACCTCGTCGAGCGCCGCTACGCGCAGGGGATGGCCCCCATGCTCGAACTGCTCGACGCCCGCAACGCGCTCACGAGCGCGTCACTCAATCGCATCCTGACCGAAACCGACTACCGCGTCCGGCGCGTGCAGCTCGACCGCGCCGCCGCGCTCTACCCGAGGACCCTCCCGTGATCCCGCGCCTGCTCTTCGCTCCTTCCATCCTCGTGCTCGGCGGGGTGATGGCCGCCTGCTCCGTGGGCGATGCCGCCCCGCCCGTGCACGCCCCCGACGTTCCGGTGGAGGTGGCGATCGCGCAGCTGCGCGCCGCCGCCGCGCCCGTGATCGGGTCCGGCCTGCTCGCGGCCAAGGAGGAGGTCACGCTCTCCTTCAAGATCGGTGGGGTGGTCACGCATGCCCGCGTGGAGAGCGGCCAGCACGTGGCCGCCGGCGAGCTGCTGGCCGAGCTCTCCCCGATCGAGATCGGCGCCGAGGTGGAGAAGGCCCGTCAGGGGCGCGACAAGGCGGAGCGCGACCTCGGTCGCGCGAAGGCCCTCTACAAGGACTCGGTGGCGACGCTCGAGCAGTTGCAGGACGCGACCACGGCGCTCGACGTGGCGGCTTCGAACCTGCGCATCGCCGAGTTCAACCGGCAGTATGCGGCGGTGCGCGCGCCGTTCGCGGGCACCGTGCTCCGGCGCATGGTGGAGGCGCACCAGCTGGTCTCGCCGGGTGCGGCGGTGGTGTTGCTGCGCAACGACGCCTCGGGACTCGTGCTCCGCGTGGGACTTCCCGATCGCGAGGCCGTGCGGGTGCAGGCGGGGGACCGGGCGCAGGTGCGGTTCGACGCCTGGCCGCTCGAGCAGTTCGCGGCGCGCGTGCTGCGCGTGGCGGCAGCCGCCACGGCGGGCTCCGGCACGTACGAGGCCGAACTCGGGGTGACGGCCGGCGGACGCGTCCTTGCCTCGGGGCTGATCGGGAGCGCCGAGATCGCCACGAAGGCGGCGGGGATGTACGCCTTCGTGCCGGTGGGCGCGCTGCTGGAGGCCGACGCCGATTCGGCGACGGTCTTCGTGCTGGTCGCCGATGGTGCCCGGGTGGAACGCCGCCGCTCGCAGGTGGCCTTCCTCGACGGCGCGCAGGTGGCGCTCTCGGGCGGGGTGAAGGCGGGCGACCGGGTGGTGATCGAAGGGGCCACGCGCCTCGTCGACGGTGCGCGCGTGCGCGTGGTGAGCGCCGCCGAACGCGCGGGGAAGTGAGGACACCATGAAGATCGCCGAATTCTCCGTCAAGAACGTCCAGTTCACGATCGTCGCCTTCGTGGCGCTCCTCGCCGCCGGCGTCTGGTCGCTGGTCACGATTCCCCGCGCCGAAGACCCGACCTTCCCGATCGCGATCTTTCCCATCGTGGCCGTCTACCCCGGCGCGAGCCCGGCCGACCTCGAGCAACTGGTGGTGGACCCGATCGAGAAGCGCGTGCGCGGGCTCGACCAGGTCAAGAAGGTGCGCTCGCAGGTGGAGGACGGGCTCGCCTTCATCCGCGTGGAGTTCGACGCCGATGCCGACGCCGACAAGAAGTACGACGAGGTGCTGCGCGAGGTCAACGCGCTCCGTCCCGACCTCCCGTCGGGGATCGTGCGCCTCACGGTGCAGAAGACGAGCGCCGCCGACGTGAACATCGTGCAGTTGGCGATCGTGTCGGCCACCGCGCCGTGGCACGAGCTGGACGCGCGCGCCCGCACCATGCGCGATGCGCTCGAGCGGATCCCCGGCATCAAGAAGTCGGAGCTGTGGGGCTACCCGAAGCGCGAAGTGGAAGTGGCGCTCGACTTGGGCAAGCTGGCGGCGCTGCGCATTCCGGTGTCGCAGTTGCTGCAGGCCATCGGCGGCGAGTCGCTCAACATTCCGGGCGGCGCCGTGGACGCGGGCATGCGCAAGTTCAACGTGAAGACGAGCGGCTCGTACCGGTCCCCCGAGGAAGTGCAGGCGACGGTGATCGCGGGCGTGAGCGGCGCCACGGTGCGCGTGGGCGACGTGGCGAAGGTCGGCTGGAGCTACGCCGAGCAGGTCTCGGAGACGCGCTGGAACGGCAAGCGCGCGATCTGGGTCACGGCGATCATGAAGGACCAGCAGAACATCCTCGCCGTGCGTGACGCCGTGTGGAAGGAACTCGACGTGCAGGCGACGCTGCTGCCGGCGAACATGACGCTCGAGCGGGGGTTCGACCAGTCGAAGAACGTGCAGGCGCGGCTCACGCGCCTGGGCGAGGACTTC
>JANLSF010000114.1:0-2162 GCA_031362285.1 Gemmatimonadota bacterium
GCCAGTTCCGCCGTCACCGCCTCGCGGAACACCCGGGCGTTGAGCAGCCCGGTGAGGGGATCGTGTCGCGCCATCCGCTGCTCGCGCTCGAAGGCCGCGTCGAGGGCGTCGATCGACCGCCGCAGCGCGCTCACCGTCAGCGCGAGCCCGAGGCAGATGATCGAGTGGCTCACGAGGTTGCGCGTGGCGAGGTCGGCAATGTCGATCGTCGCCCCCACGCCGAGGTCGGCCAGCAGCCACGCCACCGACGCCACGACGGCCGTGAGCAGCCCGCTCGCGCGCCCCGCGCGCCATGACGCCACCACCACGGGCACCAGGTAGAGCGCCGAGAGCCCGATCCGCGTGCCGATCGCATGGTCGATCCAGCCCAGCGCCACCACCACGCCGACGCATCCCCCCGTCACCACGGCCGGCGGGAGCACGTCGAGCACCACGAGCGGTCGCAAGACACGGAGCACGGGCGCCCTCCGGTAGCGGGAGTGTACGCTCCAATATGCAGACGGCATACGCGCGCGACCGTCACGCAGTTGGCGCCGGGGTGCGCCTGACACGCCTCGGGCACGGGGGCGGCGGTTTCCCCGGGCGAGGGCCGTCGGTGGGGCCTCACGCCGAGGCGAAACCGGTCCTACCTTGAGCCGCATGTCGCTCGCCATGATCCTCGCCGAGTGTGCGCGCCTGGCCCAGGGCGGCGGTGCCGGTGCGCTGGCGACCGTGGCCCGTCGCCGCGGTTCCCTCCCCATGTCGGCCACCGCCAAGCTGCTGGTCACCGCCGGCGGGGCCCGCATCGGCACGATCGGCGGCGGGTGCCTCGAAGGCGAGGTGATCGAGCGGTGTCACGACGTGCTCGAGCGCCGCCTCCCCGCCGTCTCGGAGCACAGCCTGAATGCCGAGCTGGCCGGCGACTACGGGCTCACCTGCGGCGGTACGGCCACGATCCTGGTCGAGCCCGTGTATCCCGATGCCGTGCTGGCCAGGGTCTGGTCCGAGGCGATGGCCTGCGTGGCCGGCGGCGACCGGCGCCTCATGATCACCGGGCTCGACTGGAGCGACGGCGTCCGCAAGCACCTCGAGACCGCCACCGCCCTCGACGAGGACGCGCTCGACCGCCTCCCCGCCCTCGATGACCAGCGCCTCACGGAACTGATGGCGGGGCTCCCGCGGCTCGTGGTCTTTGGCGGCGGCCACGTGGGCGGGGCCATCACCCGCGCGGCGGCGGTGGCGGGCTGGCGCGTGACGGTGGTGGACGACCGGGCCGAATTCGCCGAGTCGACGCGCCATCCCACGGCCGAGCGCACGATCGTGTGCGACTGGCATGATGTGGGGGCCACCCTCGACCTCGACAGCGCCACCTATGCGGTGGTCGCCACGCGCGGCCACCAGCACGACGCGCTCATCATGGACCAGGTCGCCCGGCGCGACCTCCGCTACCTCGGCATGCTCGGCTCGCGTCGCAAGGTGGCGCTCACCTGGGAGCTGCTGACCGGGTGGGGGGTGCCGCCCGACCGGCTGGAGCCGGTGCATGCGCCCATCGGCATCGCGATCGGTGCCGACACGCCGGAGGAGATTGCCGTGAGCGTGGTGGCCGAGATGATCGGGGTACGCCGGGCCGGGAGCCGGCGTCGCGGCGGCGTGACGCTCGCGGCCGAGGCCTAGAACGCCTTAGCTTCGCTCATGCGCGAGAAGCTCTCCGACATCACGATCCAGCGGGCCCTCGGTGCGCTTGCCGGTTGGGCCCGCAAGGGCGACACGCTGGTGAAGACGTTCCAGCGCCCCGCCTTCCTCGATGGCATCGCCTTCGTGCAGCGCATTGCCATGGAGGCGGAGGCGATGGACCACCATCCCGACCTCGACATCCGCTATACGAAGATCACGGTGACGCTCTCCACGCACTCGGCGGGGGGCATCACGCAGATGGACCTCGACCTGGCGGGGAAGATCGACGCGGCGGCGGGGTAGGGGCGCTCCGTGATCCATGACGAGCGCGAGATCCAGGAGCGACAGGCGGCGGTGCTGCGCGCGATGAGCGTGGAGCAGCGGCTGGCGCTGGCCGACGGACTTCGCAGGTGGGCGTGGGACCTCAAGCGCAGCGGGATAGCGACCGAGCACCCGGACTGGGATGCGGCTCGGGTGGAGCAGGGGGTGCGGGAGGTCTTCGCCCATGC
>JANLSF010000123.1:0-3147 GCA_031362285.1 Gemmatimonadota bacterium
GCGGGGCCAGCGGCAACTCGCGCTTCCGGGCCGGATCGAGCAGGCCGTCGGCCTCGAGGTGGCGCCGCGCGAGCTCGAACGCCTTGCGCCACAGTCCCTCCCCGGCGGCTTCCAGTCGCGACGCCACGAACTGGATCTCGCCGCGCGCGGTGTACATCGACAGGCGTCCGTACGCCGCCACCTCCATTCCGTCGTCCGGTGCGGCGGGCAACCGTCCGTTCTCGGCGCGCCATACCACGCAGCGAAGCTGCGCGTCCTGGTCCTTGAGCGTGAAGTACCAGTGTCCGTTGCGGTGCGCCGTGAAGTTCGACACCTCGCCCCGGATCCAGAGCGGCTGGAAGGCGCCCTCGAGCACGGCCTTCGCCGTCTGCGTCAGCGTGCCGATCGAGACGGCGCTCTCCGCCGTTGCCCCCGGCGTGGCCGCCGCGCGGAACGGGCGCGCATCATCGCGCTCCGCCGCGGCGGCGTTCGGCGCGCCGATCCCGAGGTCACCCTGGGACGGCGACGGTCCGGAGATCCGTCGTGAGCGCACTACGCCAGGCCCCCGAGCCGTCGCGCTGCCGTCAGCGTGTTCTTGAGGAGCATGGCGATCGTCATCGGGCCCACGCCACCGGGCACGGGGGTGATCCACGAGGCCACCGCGCTGGCGCTCGGGAAGTGCACGTCCCCGTACAACCGGGTGCCGCTCTTCGTGCTCGGGTCGTCGACACGATTCATCCCCACGTCGATCACCACGGCGCCGGGCTTCAGCATGTCGCCGGTGATCAACTCGCGCCGCCCGATGGCGGCAATCACGATGTTCGCCTTCTTGAGGTGCGTCGCCAGCTCGCGCGTGCGTGAATGGCAGACCGTGACGGTGGCATCCCCGCCCTTGCCGCTCAGCAGCAGCAGCGCGGCCATCGGGCGCCCGACGATGGTGCTGCGACCGATCACCACGGCATTCGCGCCCTGCGTGTCGATGTCGTATCGCAGGAGGAGCTCGCGCACGCCGAGGGGGGTGCAGGGGATGAAGCCACTCAGGTCGCCCGAGAACAGCTTGCCGGCGTTGACGGGATGGAAGCCATCGACGTCCTTGGCCGGGTCGAGGGCGAGGATGACGGCCTGCGGGTCGAGGTGCTTCGGCAACGGCATCTGCACGAGGATGCCATGCACGGCCGGATCGTCGTTGAGGCGGGCCACGACCGCCATCAGGTCGGCCTGGGTCGTGCTGGCCGGCATCCGGATGGTGTCCGATCGCATCCCCGCCTCCTCGCACGCCTTCCCCTTGGCCTTCACGTACACCGCGCTCGCCGGATCATCGCCCACGAGCACCACCGACAGCCGCGGCACCACGCCGCGCGCGGCGAGGGCGACCGCTTCGACGCGCGCCTCCTCGCGGATGGCCTTGCTGACGGCCGAGCCGTCGATGATGCGGGCCGTCCCGCCTGGCGGCGTGCTCATCGGGCGTATTCCACCGCCCGGGTTTCGCGGATCACCACCACCTTGATCTGCCCCGGGTACTGCAGCTCGGCCTCGATGCGCCGGGCGATCTCGCCGGAGAGCGTGGCCATCCGGGCATCGTCCACGTCGTCGGGGGTGACCACCACGCGCACTTCGCGGCCGGCCTGGATCGCGAACACCTTCTCCACCCCGCGGTAGCTCGACGCGATCTTCTCGAGCCCTTCGAGGCGCTTCACGTACGTCTCGAACGCCTCGCGACGCGCCCCGGGACGCGAGCCCGAGATCGAGTCGGCGGCCTGCACCAGCACCGATTCCTGCGTCTCGTGCGGCACGTCGTCGTGGTGCGCGGCAATGCAGTTCACCACGGTCGGACTCTCGCCATACTTGCTGGCCACCTCGACCCCGAGCTGCACGTGCGTTCCCTCGTGCTCGTGCGTCAGCACCTTGCCCACGTCGTGCAGGAGGGCGCCGCGCTTCGCGAGGGCCACGTCGAGTCCGAGTTCGGCCGCCATCATCCCCGCCAGGTGCGCGACTTCCTTGCTGTGATGGAGGATGTTCTGCCCGTAGCTCGTCCGCCAGCGCATCCGCCCGATCAGCTTGATCAGTTCCGGGTGCAGGCCGTGCACGCCCGTCTCGTACGCGGCCTGCTCGCCCATCTCCACGATGGCCACCTCGACCTCCTTCCGCGCCTTGGCGACCACTTCCTCGATCCGACCCGGGTGAATGCGGCCGTCCGTCACGAGCTTCTCGAGGGCAATGCGTGCCACCTCGCGGCGCACGGGGTCGAAGCAGGACACCACGACCGTGTCCGGCGTGTCGTCGATGATGACGTCGACGCCCGTCGCCAGCTCGAAGGCGCGGATGTTGCGCCCCTCGCGCCCGATGATGCGCCCCTTCATCTCGTCGTTCGGGAGCGCCACGCTCGACACCGAGACCTCGGCCGTCGTCTCGCTCGCGACGCGCTGCACGGCGAGGGCGACGATCTTCCGCGCCTCGCGGTCGGCGTCACGCTTGGCCCGCTCGCGGATTTCCCGCAGCTGGTTGCCGGCGTCGGCGTGCGCCTCCTCCTCGAGCCGCTTGATGAGCTCGGCCTTGGCCTCGGCCACCGACATGCCGGCCAACGTCTCCAGCCGCCGGCGCTCGTCGACGACCAGCTGGTCGAGTTCCGTCTGCTTGTCGGTCATGGTCTTCTCGCGGCGCCCCAACTCCGAGCCCCGGCGGCCGAGTTCCTTGTCGCGCTGTTCGAGGATCTCGAACTTCCGGTCGAGGGTCGATTCCTTCTCGACGACGCGCTTCTCTTCGCGCTCGACCTCCTCGCGCCGGCCGCGCGCCTCCTTCTCCCATTCCTCGCGATGCCGCATGGCCTCTTCCTTCCCGGCCAGCACGGCTCCCTTCCGCAGGGACTCGGACTCCCGCGTGGCCTCACCGATCACCCGCTTCGCGATCTGTTCGGCGGTGGCCTCGGCGGCCTTCTGTCGGGAGACCTCGGCGGCGACGCCGAGCCGTCGGCCGAGAAAGAGCGTGCCCAACGCCACGAGCAGACCGGCCCCGCCGATGGCGGCAGCCAGGAAATTGAAAACCATGAGTTGTATCTATCCCTGCGCGCCCAGACGTCGGGCGCGGCTCGAGTAAGTTGGGGTTAAAGCTTGACCATACAATTCATAGCAAAGCAGCGTCTGCGGATGATTGGCTGCTGGCAGTTCCAGA
>JANLSF010000129.1:0-12606 GCA_031362285.1 Gemmatimonadota bacterium
GCCATGCGCGCGAGCATCGTGCATGAGCTCGAGGACGTGGGATACGACGGCGCCGCCGCGCGCGTCCGGGTGCTCCCGGACATCGACGTCGCCGACGAGGCGGGGCTCCGCCGCTGCGTGGAGGCGACGCTCGCCGCCTTCGGCCGGATCGACTACCTGGTCAACAACGCCGGGGTGGCCGGCGCCGAACAGATGGTGGTGGACATGACGCCCGAGGAGTGGCGCTACACGCTGGCCGCCAACCTCGTGTCCAACTACTCGCTGATCGAGAAGGTCGTGCCGCTCATGAAGCAGCGCGGCAGCGGGTATATCCTCAACGTGTCCTCCTACTTCGGCGGCGAGAAGTACATCGCCGTGCCGTACCCCAACCGCGCCGACTACGCCGTGTCGAAGGCCGGGCAGCGGGCCCTCACCGAGAACCTGGCGCGGTTCGTGGGACCGGAGATCCAGATCAACGCCATCGCGCCGGGACCGGTGGCCGGCGACCGGCTGCGTGGCACGGGGGGCAAGCCGGGACTGTTCGAGCGGCGCGGGCGGCTGATCCTCGAGAACAAGCGGCTCAATCAGGTGCATGCGGCGGTCGTCACCTCGCACGCGGCCGGCGCGACACTCGCGTCGCTCCTCGACCTGCTGCGTCACAACACGACGCATCGCCTCACGCTGGAGGCAGTGCCGGCCCCCCTCGCGACGTTCGCCGAGCGGGCCCAGAAGGAGGCGGCGCAGGCGAGCGACGAGCCGACCAGCGGTCGGTATGTCATGAACGCGCGCATCGCCGAGAAGCTCGTGGCGCGGCTCCGCAATGGCGGACTCCGGCTCGACGAGGGGACGACGCGCGCCGACGATGCGGCCTGGGTGGCCCGCTTGCCGGTGCCCGAGGAGCCCTTCCTGTCCGGCGCCGACATCGCGGCCGAGGCGGCGAAGATCAGCAAGGGCGTGCTCGGAATGCTGCACTTGCGCAACATGCCGACCGAGACCGAGGTGGCGCTTGCCACCGTGTACTTCATGGCCGACCGCGCGGTCAGCGGCGAGACCTTCCAGCCGTCCGGCGGGTTGCACCAGGAACGCACGATCACGGAGCGCGAGCTGTTCGGCCGGGCCAAGCCGGAGCGCCTCGTGAAGATGCACGGCCAGACCGTGTGGATCCTCGGCGAGCACCTCCACGACCACATCGTGCGGGCCGCGTCGCGCTACATCGACGAGTGTCGCATCGGCTGCCTCGTGCTCCTCACGCGCACCGCCGACGCCGGCCGGACGATCATGGGCAAGCTCGCGAACGTGCCGGGCGCCGAGGTCGTGAAACTGCTGGTGGTGGGCGACGACATCGAGCAGGGGATGGACGAGGCGCTGCGGGAGTACGGGCGCCCGTCGGCCGTGATCAGCACCCCGTACACGCCGATTCCGCGGGCGCTCTTCGGCATCGCCGGCGCCGATCATCTCGACGCGCAGGGATTCCAGGACCTGGTCGAGGGCAACCTCACGCATCATTTCCGCGTCGCCCGCAAGGTGTCGCTCATCCCGGACGCGCACCTCGTGCTGACCTCGCCCGAGGTGCCGATCGGGGCCACGCACGCGCAGTTCGCGATGGCCAACTTCGTCAAGACCACGTTGCACGCCCTCACGGCCACGCTGGGCGTGGAAAACGAGCGGCTGGTGGTCCAGGTCCCCGTGAACCAGATCAACCTGACCCGACGCGTCCGGAGCGAGGAGCCGCGCGACGCCGGCGAGCAGGAGGAGGAAATCGACCGGTTCGCCCGCGCGGTGCTGCTCGCGTCGGCTCCGCTCCCCGACGCGGATGACAGCCGCTATCGCGCGCGAATCTACCGCGGGTTGGCGATCACGGTCTGACCTAGAACTCGCGCTTCTTCATCTCGCTGAAGAACTGCTTGCGCTGCTCGGACTCCTCGCTCGGGGCCTCGCGCTTTGTCGCGTCGAGCGTGGGGTCGTACGTGGGCCGTGGTTCCTGCTTCTTCTGCTTGCTCTGCAGCTTCTTGATCAGCGCCTGCATCTGCTTCTCGTTCATCGGGGCTCCTGGGGGAACGCGGGTCTCACGGGGCAACAGCCTTCACGATCGGAGCGGCGCGCGGCCGGACGATCTCGGCGAGGACCGACGCCACCCGGCGGTGTGCAATCTACAGCGATGAGGATGCCGCCCGGGGTGGCCGATGGGCGGTCGACCGGGCGCGGTTCCCGCGCCGGACGCCGGAGCGCGCGATGCCCGCTCATCCCACGACGTAACTCACGCCGCGCCCCTGCAGCCGATTGGCCGTGACCACCATCGCGGGCACGACGATCACCCCGGGCAGCAGGTACGTGCCCAGCAACTCCGCGCGGAGCCCCGCGACGGTGCCCAGCCCGTCGCCCGCGAGCGTTGCCGTGATGCGCCGCAGGGAGTTGTTGCAGAGCAGGAACGTCGCCCCGCGCTGCTGGAGCGCCGGCAGCAGCGCGTCCGGCGCGAGCGCCGGCGACGAAAGCGCCGGATTCCGGAGCGCCGGCATCCGCGTCGCCGGGTCGATGGTCTCCGTGGACTGGCCGAACCGGAAGCGCCGCCACGCCGCGTCGTTGAACGCGAGCGCGGCGGCCGTCCCGTGGAAGCCGACAATCACGTTCAGCTCCGCGTCGGGTACCTCGTACGCATCGCGATACGCGTTCATGAAGTTGCGGACGGCACCAAGCACGCCGCCGTCGTTGATGAGCTTGCAGTCCCAGAACTGCCGGTACTTGCCCGTGAGCGCGTCCATCCAGCGCTCGTCCACCGCGAACGGCGGCGAGGCGTCGTGGTCCGCCGCGACGAGTGCCGACGGGAGCGCCCCCATGGTCAGCGCGGAGGCCATGAGGCGGCCAAGGAAGCCTCGGCGGGCGGGGCGGGTGTCGTCAGCGGGCGCCATGGAGAAGCGAATGGGGGAGTGAACGGCGCCGGGAGCGGAAGTGCCCCCGGGCATGACCTCGGACCGCCGGCTGCGGCCCACCCGCTGGACGATATTGCAGCGCGCGCGCCGCTGCCACCATGCGGATGCCGACCTTACCTTGACGCATGACCGACGTCATCGCCCTGGCCGCCGAACTGCTCGCCATCGAGTCTCCCACCGGACGCGAGGGCAAGGCGGTCGACTTCGTGTCGCGATGGCTCGTGTCGCGCGGCTGGAACGTGACCGTGCAGGAGGTGACGCCCGGTCGAGGCAACGTGTGGGCCTCGCGTGGGCGCGGTGTCGTGACCCTGTCCACGCACCTCGACACGGTCCCGCCGTACGTCCCGCCCACCCTGAGCGGCGACACGCTGTACGGTCGCGGCGCCTGCGACGCCAAGGGGATCGCCGCCGCGATGCTGGCCGCCGCCGACCGCCTGCAGCAGGAGGGGGAGGAGCGCGTGGACCTGCTGTTCGTGGTCGGGGAGGAGAAGGGGTCCGATGGCGCGCGCGCCGCCAACCACCTGCCGGCGACCAGCGCCTGGCTGGTGAACGGCGAACCCACCGAAAGCCGCCTGGCCTCCGGGTGCAAGGGCTCGCAGCGCGTGATGGTGCGCATCCGGGGACGCGAGGCCCATTCGGCCTATCCCCACCTCGGGGCGTCGGCCATCGAACCGATGCTCGACCTCCTGCGCCAGCTGCGCCCCATCGCGTGGCCCACCGATCCCGTGCTCGGCGACACCACCTACAACGTGGGCGTGCTCCACGCGGGGACCGAGGCCAACGTGATTCCGGGCATGGCCGAATCCGAGGTGATGTTCCGGCTCGTGGGCGATGCCGCCCCGGTGCGCGCGAAGATCGAGGCGTGGGCGGCGGGCGCGGCGGAACTCGAATGGGGCTCGCACATTCCGGCCCAGTTCTTTCACGTGATTCCCGGCTTCGAGACGGGGCCGGTCGCGTACACCTCCGACATTCCGCTCCTCTCCAACTGGGGGAAGCCGCTCCTCTTCGGACCCGGCTCGATCCACGTGGCCCACACCACCAACGAGCACGTGCACGGTGCCGAATTGCGCGCCGCCGTCGACGCGTATGCCCGCATCGTGCGGGCGCTCCTCACGTGAGCACGCGCGCGACGCTGCCCCCCAACGGACGCCACTGGCCGGTCGCCGTGCTCGGCGCCACCGGCGCCGTGGGGCAGACGTTCATCCGGTTGCTCCGCGGGCATCCCTGGTTTCGCGTGGCCGAAGTCGCCGCGTCGGCGCGATCCGCGGGCAAGTCGTATCGCGACGCCACCCGGTGGCTGGAGGGGACCATGCCCGCCGACGTCGCGGACATGCCCGTGCGCGCCTGCACCCCGGACGAGGTGCTGTCGCCGATCGTCTTCTCGGCGCTCGACTCGTCGGCGGCGGGTGACGTGGAACCCCGCTTCGCGCAGGCCGGTCGCCTCGTGCTGAGCAACGCCAAGAACCACCGCATGGCGCCGGACGTGCCGCTGGTCGTGCCCGACGTGAACGCCGACCATCTCGCGCAGATCGTCGCGCAGCGCGTCGCGCGCGGGTGGCCGGGCGCGATCGTGACGAACGCGAACTGCGCCGCGACCGTCACGGCCATGGCGCTCGCGCCGCTGCACCGCGCCTTCGAGGTGCGCCGCCTCTTCGTCACCACCATGCAGGCGATCTCCGGCGCCGGCTATCCCGGCGTGCCGTCGCTCGACATCCTCGGCAACGTCATTCCCTTCATTGCCGACGAGGAGCCGAAGATCGAGGCCGAGCTCCCGAAGATTCTCGGTCACCAGGACGGCGCCGGCGGCTTCGCGCACGCGGCGTTCGGCGTGAGTGCGCAGGCGAACCGGGTGGCCGTGGAGCACGGGCACACCGCGTGCCTGTCGGTCGAATTCGCGCGGCGTCCCTCGGTGGCCGACGCGCTCGCCGCGCTCGCGGCGTGGACGGGGCCCGACGGCGTGCGCGGACTGCCGAGTGCGCCCGCGCGGCCGATCATTCTCGCCGACGCCCCCGATCGGCCCCAGGCGCGGCGCGACGTGATGGCCGGACAGGGCATGTCGGTCACCGTGGGCCGCGTGCGCGAGGATCCGCTCCTGCACCTGCGCCTCGTCGTGCTGGGACACAACACCGTGGTCGGTGCCGCCGGTGCCTCGATCCTCAACGCCGAGTGGCTCGCGGCGCAGGGGCTGCTGTCCCCGTGATCGTCGTGAAGTTCGGCGGCACGTCGGTCGCCGACGCCGCCGCGATCACGCGCGCGGGCGAAATCGTGCGCGAGCGCCTCACGCGGCAACCGATCGTGGTCGTGAGCGCGTTCGCCGGCGTCACCAACGTGCTCCTGCAGCTGGCCGCCCAGGCCCTGGACGGCCAGCTGGTCCCGGCCATGGCCGCCGTGCGGGCACTCCGCGACCGGCACCTCGACGAGGCGCTGGCACTCGTCGGCGACGGCCCCGACGGACGCGAACTCGCCAGCGAACTCTCCGCGACGCTCGACGAACTGGCCGCGTTGGCCGAGGCGCTCTCCGTCCTCGGCCATGGGACGGCGCGCGCGATGGACACGATCGCCGCCATGGGCGAGCAGCTCTCGTCGCTGGTGGTGGCGGCGGCCTTCCGTTCCATGGGACTCGCGGCCGTGCACGTCGACGCGCGCGACGTCATGCGCACGGATGACCAGTTCGGGAAGGCCGCGCCGCAGCCGGAGGCGATCAGCGAGGCCGCGCGCCGCCTGCTCGCGCCCCTCGTGCGCGCCGGCCAACTGCCGGTCATGGGTGGCTTCGTGGGCGCCACGCCGCAACGGGTCACGACCACGCTCGGGCGCGGCGGCTCCGACTATTCGGCCTCGCTCGTGGGCGCCGCCCTCCGGGCCGAGTCGATCGAGATCTGGACCGACGTCGACGGCATGCTGACGGCCGACCCGCGGATCGTGGCCGATGCGCAGCTCATCCGCGACATCCGCTTCGACGAGGCCAGTGAACTGGCGTCGTTCGGGGCGAAGGTGCTCCACCCCAGCACGATCGCCCCCGCGGTGACGCTCGGCATCCCCGTGTTCGTGTTCAACTCGCGCCGCCCCGAAGGCACGGGCACGCGCATCACCGCCGACGCGCCGCGACGCTCCGTGACGGCCATTGCGGGCAAGAAGGGCGTGACGGTGATCAAGGTGCGCGCGGCCCGCATGCTCCTCGTGCACGGCGTGCTCCGCCACATCTTCGAGTTGTTCGACCGGCATCGCACGTCGGTCGACGTGGTCGCCACCTCGGAGGTGTCGGTGTCGGTCACGATCGACGACGTCTCGCACCTCGAGGCGCTGCTCGCCGACCTGCAGGCACTGGGCGACGTGAGCGTCGAGCGCAATCGCGGCATCCTCGCGATCGTGGGAGCCGGCATGAGCGACGACTCGCAGGCGATGGCCCGCGCCCTCGCCGCGCTCGAGGGCGCCCGCGTCCACATGGTCTCGCTCTCGGCGAGCGGCATCAACCTCACCCTGATCGTCGACGGCGACCACGTCGAGACCGGCATGCGGCAGTTGCATGCGGCCTTCTTCGGACGGCAGGTGGCGGCATGACGGCCCCGACCGGTCGGCCGGCGCCCCGCGCCGGTGCGGTCGCGGCCCCCACCACGCTCGTGCCGCGTCGCATCGCCATCATCGGGGACGGCAAGATGGGTGCGGCCGCCGCCGAGCTGGCCGCGGCGCGTGGCTGGACGATCACGGCGCGGCTCGGACGGCGCGACAACAAGGAGGGGAAGGGGATCACGCGCGAGGCGCTGGGCAACCCCGACGTCCTCATCGAGTTCACGCAGCCCTCGGCGGCGGTCGCCAACATCCGGGCGGCCGTGCAGGCCGGGCTGCCCATCGTCTGCGGCACGTCCGGCTGGTACGATGCCCTCCCGCTCGTCCGCGAGCTCGCGCTCACGCAGCAGGGCAGCGTCTTCTGGTCGGCGAACTTCTCCGTGGGAGCCCACCTCCTGTTCCAGCTGGCCCGCGAGGCCGGGCGGCGACTGAAGGGACATCCGGCGTTCGCCACCCACATTCTCGAGCTGCATCACGGCGCGAAACGGGATTCCCCCAGCGGCACCGCGATCGTCCTCGAGGAGTTCCTGCGCGAGGGACTGCGCAAGGCCACTCCGATCACCAGCGTGCGCGCGGGCAGCGCGCCCGGCGAGCACACGGTGATCATCGACGGCCCCTTCGAACAGCTCACGCTCAAGCACGAGGCGCGCGATCGGCGCGTCTTCGCCGACGGCGCCCTCGTCGCCGCCGATTGGCTCGTCGGGCGCACCGGGGTGTTCACCATGACCGACCTCCTGCCATGAGCGCCTCGCTTCGCGGCTGCGGCACGGCCCTCGTCACCCCCTTCACCGACGGCGGCGAGATCGACGAGCCGGCGCTGCGTGCGCTGGTGGAATGGCAAGTCAGCGAGGGGATCGACTTCCTCGTGCCGTGCGGTTCGACCGGCGAGGCCGTGACCATGAGCCCCGATGAGCAGCAGCGCGTGGTGCAGGTCACGGTCGACCAGGTCCGGGGACGGGTGCCGGTCGTGGCAGGTGCCGGGTCCAACGATACCCGGAAGGCCATCGCCAACTCGCGCCTCATGCGGGAGGCCGGCGCCACGCACCTGCTGCACGTCTCCCCCATGTACAACAAGCCGCCGCAGCGCGGCATCCTCGCGCACTTCCAGGCGATCGCCGCCGAGGCCGGGCTGCCGGTGGTCGTGTACAACGTGCCGGGCCGCACGGGCAGCAACATCGAGGCGAAGACCACCCTGGCGTTGGCCGAGGTCAACGGCATCGTCGCCATCAAGGAGGCGTCGGGGAATCTCGCGCAGGTGCACGAGATCCTGCGCCACCGTCCGGCCGGCTTCACGGTGCTGAGCGGCGATGACGCGCTCACGCTCGCGATGATGGCGGCGGGTGCCGAGGGGCTCATCTCCGTGACGTCGAATGCCACGCCGCGCGCGATGGCCGCGCTGTGCGCAACCGCCGCCGCCGGTGACCTCGCGCGCGCACGCGCCCTGCACCTCGCATTGTTGCCCTGGATGGAGGCGGCGTTCTGCGAACCCAACCCGATCCCCGCCAAGGCCGCCCTCGCCATGATGGGCAAGATCCGCAACGTGCTCCGGCTGCCGCTGGTGCCCCTGCTACCGTCCAACGAGGCGCTGGTGCGCTCGGCGCTCGTGGCGGCCGGGACCACGCCATGAGGCGCCTCCGCGCCCTCCTTCGCCATCGGCCGCGGACGTGAGCGCCATCGACGCGCTCGCCGAGCGGATCGATGCACTCGCCGCCACCCCCGCCGGCCAGCCCCTGGCCGCCGACGCCGAGGCGACGGTGGCCGAGCTGCTTGACCTGCTGGAGGCCGGCACGATCCGGAGCGCCGAGCGCGACGCGGCCGGCAGGTGGCACGCGGTGCCGTGGGTCAAGCGCGGCATCCTCGTCGGGTTCCGGGCTGGTCGCATCGTGGACCTCTCGCCACGGCGGGGGAACGCGGCGTCTCCGTTTTCCTTCTTCGACAAGCACACGATCCCGACGCGGCAGTTCACCGCCGCCGACAACGTCCGGGTCGTGCCCGGCGGCTCGTCGGCGCGGCGCGGCGCCTACGTCGCGCCCGGCGTGGTCTGCATGCCGCCGATGTTCATCAACGTCGGCGCGTGGGTCGGCGCCGGGACCATGATCGACTCGCATGCCCTCGTCGGCTCGTGCGCCCAGGTGGGCGCGCGAGTGCACCTCTCGGCGGCCGCCCAGGTGGGCGGCGTCCTCGAGCCCGTGAACGCCTCCCCCGTGATCATCGAGGACGACGTCATCGTCGGGGGCAATTGCGGCGTGTACGAGGGCACGGTCGTGCGCACGCGCGCGGTGCTGGCCGCGGGGGTCGTGCTCACGCGTGGCACCCCGGTGTACGACCTCGTGCGCGAAGTCGTCCTCCGCGCCACCCCGGACCACCCGCTGGAGATACCCGAGGGGGCCGTCGTGGTCCCCGGCGCCCGCGCCGTGAAGGGGGCGTGGGGCCTCGGGGAGGGGCTTTCCGTGCAGACTCCCGTTATCGTCAAGTACCGCGACGACAAGACCGATCTCGCCACCGCACTCGAATCATGGCTCCGCTGAATCCGCGTTCCGCCGCTGTCATGGGCCTCGGCACCATTGGAGGCTCCCTCGCCCTCTCCCTCATGCGCGCCGGATGGACGGTGCGCGGCGACGCCCTCAAGGCCACGGATCGGATGGCCGCGTACCGCCGCGGCATCCACATCGCGCCCGGCGCCGGCAAGAAGCGGCTCGAGAACCTGGTGAAGGGCGTCGAGGTCGTGGTCCTCTGCGTGCCACCCGGTGAACTCGCACGCGTCGCGGCCGACATTGCCGCGTTGGTGCCCGCGAGCGTGCCGATCCTGCACACCTGTTCGTTGCAGGCGGCGCGCGGCTTGGGCCTCTCCCCGGCGCTGGCGATGCGCGTCATCGGCACGCATCCCCTGGCGGGCTCGGCCGGCCACGGCTTCGTGGCGGCGCGCGAGGACCTGTTCGCGCACTGCCTGGTGAGCGTCGCGGTGCCGGCGCCCGTCTCCGTGCGCCGGGCCGCGGTGGCCCTCTGGAAGGCCGTCGGAGCGCGCGAGGTCACCTCGTGCCCGGCCGATGAGCATGACGCCCGGATGCGGTGGGTGAGTCACCTGCCGCAGCTCGCCGCCACGGCGCTCGCCGCAGCGCTCGCCGACGCCGGGGTGCCGGCGGGCGCGCTCGGACCCGGCGGGCGCGATACCACGCGACTCGCCGTCAGCCCATGGCGCCTCTGGCACGCGCTGCTGGCCATGAGCCCCTCGGCCAGCGCCTACCCGATCCGGTTGCTCGAGGCGGAGCTCAGTGCCATGCGGCGCGCCCTCGAGGCCGGGGACCTCGACGCGCTCGGACGCACCTGGCGCCGTGCGGCATCGTGGCGCGCAGGCGAACTGAGCGGCTCGGCGGTGGAGCTCGGTCCAGTCAAGGCGATCCGGGGGTCCGCGAAGCCCAGACCGAAGGCCGCGAAGGGGACCAAGGCAACGCGCAAGGCGGCCACGGCGGCGCGCAAGAAGCTCAAGGCGTCGAGCCGGAAGGCCGCGCCCAAGCGCACGACGGGCGCCGCCAAGCGCCGAGCCCGGTAGGCCGCATGCGCGTGCGCGGCACCGTGCAGGTGCCGGGCGACAAGTCGCTTTCGCACCGGGCGCTGATCTTCGCCGCCCTCGGCACGGGGACCTCGCGCGTGCGCGCCGTGCTCGCGAGTGCCGACGTCGAGGCGACGGCCGCCTGCCTCCGCGCCATGGGCGTTCACGTGCCCCCCCTGTCGGACGATTTCAGCGTCACGGGGCGCGGGCTCCGCAACTTGAGCGCGCCGGTCGCCCCGCTCGACGCGGCCAACTCGGGCACCACGGCGCGGCTCCTCGTAGGCGTGATCGCCGCGCACCCCTTCCGCGCCACCGTCATCGGCGACGCGTCGCTCACGCGCCGGCCGATGCAGCGCGTGGCCGCGCCACTCACCGCCATGGGGGCGACCGTCGGGCTGTCCGCAACCGGCACGCTGCCGATGACGATTTCCGGCGGCGCCCTCGCGCCGATCGCCTGGGAGAGCGACATCGCGAGCGCGCAGGTGAAGGGGTGCGTGCTGCTGGCGGGACTGGTGGCCGGCGTGTCGGTGAGCGTGCGCGAACCGAGCCCCTCGCGGGACCATACCGAACGCATGCTCCGCGCCCTCGGCGCCCCCGTCGCCATCGACGACAACGGCGTATCACTCGCCCCATGTGCGCAACTGGGTGCCCTCGACGTGCGCATTCCCGGCGACCCGTCCTCGGCCGCCTTCCTTGCCGCGCTCGCGGCGGCGAGCGATGGGGGCGAGGTCGTGCTGCCGAACGTCGGGCTCAACCCGACGCGTTGCGGATTCTTTGCCACCTTGCAGCGCATGGGCGCCTTGGTGGAGCTGCTCGACCGGCGCGAGGAGGGCGGGGAACCGGTGGGGACGGTGCGCGTGCAACCCCGCGGCCTTCGCGGTCGGCCCGTCGGTGGCCCCGCGATTCCCACGATGATCGACGAATTGCCGCTCGTCGCCTGCCTGGGGGCGATGGCCGACGGAGAGACGATCATCCGTGACGCCGGCGAGCTGCGGGCCAAGGAGTCGGATCGGATCGCCGCGGTGGTGGCCAACCTCCGTGCATTAGGCGCCGACGCCGAGGAGCTCCCGGACGGCCTCCGCGTGGTCGGCAATCGCGGCGCCTTGCATGCGGGGGCCGTGGTCACGCACGGCGACCATCGGCTGGCCATGGCCTTCGCCGTGCTCGGCGCGGCGGCCGGCATCGAGGTGAAGGTGGATGACCCGGCCTGCGTCGACGTGTCGTATCCGGCATTCTGGCGCGACCTTGCGTCCCTGACGCAGTAAGTTGGCGGACATGAGCCGGCACGTCCTCACCATCGACGGCCCCGCCGCCAGCGGGAAGTCGTCCACCGCGCAGTGGGTGGCGCGCACGCTCGGTTGGCGGCACGTGGATTCCGGGTCGCTCTACCGGGCGGTGACCTGGGCGCGGTTGCAGGAAGCCGGCACGCCGGAGAGCTGGACCGAGGGTTCGGTGCTGGGCATCGCGTCGGCCATCGGGCTGGTGCCGGGCACGGGGTCATTCGTGCCGACCCTCCGTGGCCAGCCCATGGGCGACGAAATCCGGTCGCCGTCGGTGACGACCGAGGTCTCCCGCGTGGCGCAGATGAGCGGCGTGCGCCAGTGGGTCAACCGGATGGTCCAGCAGGCGTCCGAGGGACACGACGTGGTGGTCGACGGTCGCGACATGGGGACCGTGGTGTTCCCGTCGGCCTCGCTCAAGGTCTGGCTGGTGGCCGACCCGTGGGAGCGGGCTCGGCGCCGCCTCACGCAGCGGCTCGGCCACGGCCCCACGGACCAGGAGATCGCCGTGGAGACCGACGACCTGGTGCAGCGCGATGCCCGCGATGCCACGCAGACGGTCCAGGCGCGCGACGCCGTGCTCGTGGACACGACCTTCCTTACGCAGTCCGAGCAGGTGGAGCGGATCGCGGCGCTGGCCCGGGCGGTGGCGCAGAAGCGCTAGGCGCTTGCCCCGCCGCCACTTACGCACAGTTCGGGCACATTGACGAGGGCCTGCGGATGGGGTACTATAGTTGGCTCCCCCCGGCACTCGGCCGGGTGGGATCGCCCACCATCCAACCCCGCGCGCGGCGGGCCCTCTTTCCGCGTTCCTCCCCATGACCACTGAAGCACTCGACGCCACCGACGCTCCCGACGCCATCGATCCTGCGATCGCGGTGCTGACGGCGAAGGAAAAGCGCGCCGCCCAGAAGGCCGTGCTGCGCCCGCTCGCCAATCTCCGCCCCGAGCTCTACGACGAGGAGGATTATTCCGAGGACGAAATCTCGGCGATGATGGAGATGTACAACGGCACGATGGCCTCGATCGAGGAGGGCGAGATCGTCAAGTCGACGGTCCTCGAGATCCGCGACAACATGGTCATCCTCGACATCGGCTTCAAGTCCGAGGGGACGGTACCGCTCGAGGAATTCAAGGACATCCCGGACCTGGCGCCCGGCATGGAAGTCGAGGTCCTCCTCGAGCACCTCGAGGACATGGAGGGCTCGGTCGTCCTGTCGAAGAAGAAGGCCGATTTCATGCGCGTGTGGGAGCGCATTCGCGTGGCCTACGAGACCGACCAGCCGGTGCAGGGCACGCTCGTCAA
>JANLSF010000177.1:0-6806 GCA_031362285.1 Gemmatimonadota bacterium
GAAGCCGGCCTCGAGGGTGCGCCGGGCGTTGTCGGGGGCGCGCAGCGCGTGGTCGAGCACCGTGAGCCGGAAGATCCCGTCGTAGTACGAGGAGCGCGACGAGGTGAGGTGCGAGTGCACGTCGATGAGGCCCGGCAGCACCGTCACGTTGCCCAGGTCGATGGTGCGCTGCACGTCGGCGGGAATGGCGAGGGCACTGCCCACGCGCACGATCGTGTCGTGATCCACGAGGATAACCACGTTCTGCAGCGTGCTGCCCGAGACGGGGTCGAGCATGCGTGCGGCCTTGTAGGCGAGGCGCGTGGGCGCCGCGGCTTTCGCGGCTGCGCCACCACCTTGGGCCTGCAACGAGGCGCTCACGGCGCTCGCCGCCAGCAGGGCTGTCGTCAGGGTCACCTGGAACCGCATGGCCGTCACTCGCATCGCACGCACTCCGCGCTATCGCGCTTCATCGGGGAAATGGGTCGGCACCAGCTGGGCGCATCCCACCAGCGCCTTGGCCGCGCCCACGTGCAGCAGCAACGTGGTGAGGGCGCCGGTGAACTTCACCTCGCCCATGGTCACGGCGGTGACCGCATCGAGCTGGCCCTGCACGATCCGTTTCCAGGTGGCGTAGCTGGCGCGCAACATGAAGGGGGCGGTCACGGCATGGGGCGCCACGATCGCGGCCGCATGACAGGTGCCACGATCGAGGGTGAGCTCCACGGCCACGGGGTCGGGGAAGCCGAGGTCGGGATGGGCGTCGAGCACCAGGGCGACGGGCCAGGTCCACTTGGCGGCGGCCGTCTTGTAGGCGGCGTTGTCGTTGATCGACGCGCGGAGCGCATCGGCCCAGGCGGTGGTGAAGGGGCGGTGCATCAGGGAACTCGCTTGAAGGTGGCGCCGCTCTTGCGCAGGAAGCCGCTCGTGCGCGGGCTGGGGGGCGCTTCGGGGGGAACGCCGGGACGGTGCACGGGGCCCTGCTTCTGGGCGTCCTGCTTCTTCATGGCCCGGAGCACGGTGGCGCCGGCGGCGATGCCGCCGAGCAGCACGTAGAGGTAGTAGGTGTAGAAGCGCCACCAGATGAGCGAGGCGCCCAGGATGTTGGCGGGGATCATGGCGCCGAACACCTTCTTGAAGCCGAGTTCCACGACGCCGCCGCCGCCCGGCAGGGGCGCCAGGGGGCCGCCGTAGAGGAGCATCACCGGCCACATGACGAGCTTGGACAGCTCGATGTCGGCCGCGTGCAGCGAGATCACGAGCACCGGCAGGATCGTGAGCCGGAACGCCACGTGCACGATGGAGGCGAGGAACGACATGAACATCAAGCCGACCTTGGCGTGCTTGAGCTGCTCGATGCTTGTGCGCAGGTGGCGCAACTGGATCTGCACGCGGCGCCAGCGACCGGCCCCGAGCCGGACCTTGCGTGCCCACGTCGGCGGTGGGCCGTGCGCGCTGCGGTGCGCGAGCAGGTACCCGATCACCCCCACCGACACCGCGAAGAAGGCGTAGCCCCCCACCACGGCCACCAGCGCCTTGACCACCAGCCCGACGTCGGGGAAGGCGACGTACAGGATCAGGGCCACGACGGCGAGGGAGAACGTCTCGAGGAAGATCTCCATGAAGAGCACCATCAGCACGTCGGCCGGCTTGAGCCCCCCCTCGGCGAGGATCAGGAAGCGGGCCGGCTCGGCGCCGGAGCGTGACGGCGTGATGGTGGCGCCGAAGTCGCCGCCCAGGCAGGTGCGGATCGAGAGGCCGATGGGGAGGTCGATGCCGAGCGCGTTCGCGCTCCAGCCGATCTTGTAGGCGCGGGTGACGACTTCGCCGATGACGGCCCCGAAGGCGAGCAGGTGGGCCCACCAGGGGACGCGCACCCTGATCGTGTCGGGGGGAATGCCGGCACGGGCGATCCAGATCGAGAGTCCGATCATGGTCGCGAACGAGATGATGATGACCAGCCAGCGCCGCTTGCTCACCGGTGAGGGGTCGTATCCCACGCGAAATCGCGCCACACGCCCGCCCTGGATGCGTAGCTGCGCGGGCGGAACCACAAGCGGGGGGATAGCCGGGACATCGGGGGAAGTTACGCGGCGCCCCGGGGGGCGACAGGCGAGAAATACCGCGCGGCGCCGGCCGTGTCGCAACAACCGGACCGCGTGGCGCGTTGCCAAGGCAGCGAATGGCGCGGGCCCCTTGCCCGCCCGTACGCCTCGGACGCAGGATTCGCGATGCCCCAGCTCACCCCGGAGAACTGCATGACCCCGCGGTCCCTCACCGCCCTCGCGCGCCACTCGGCGTCGCTCCTGCTCGCCCTCGCCCCCGCCGCGCTCGGTGCCCAGCGCGTGGTGAAGGTGAACCCCACGCCGCCCATCCTGCAGATGCCCGCCGTACCGTACGCGAGCGGGCTCGACACCTCGGCCTTCACCGCGCTCCGCTACCGCGAAATCGGCCCCTATCGTGGTGGCCGCTCGGTCGCCGTGACGGGCTCGGCCGCACGCCCCCTCGAGTACTACATGGGGACCACGGGCGGCGGCGTCTTCAAGACGGTGGACGGCGGCATGAACTGGACGCCGGTGACCGACAAGTACTTCGGCGGCACGATCGGCGCGATCGGGGTGAGCGAGTCGAGCCCCGACGTGGTATACGTGGGCACGGGCGAGTACCCCATCCGCGGCAACGTCTCGCCGGGCGACGGGGTCTGGAAGACCACCGATGCCGGCAAGACGTGGAGCTTCCTCGGCCTCCGCGAAACGCAGCACATCTCGCGCGTGAAGGTGCACCCCACCAACCCCGACATCGTCTGGATCGGCGCCCAGGGCAAGGCGTTCGCGAAGAGCACCGAGCGCGGCGTGTTCAAGAGCACCGACGGCGGCAAGAACTGGCGGCGCACCCTGTACGTGGGCGATTCGGCCGGGGTCACCGACCTCGTGCTCGATCCCACCAATGCGAACGTGCTCTACGCCACGATCTGGCAGGTGTACCGCACCCCGTGGAAGCTCTGGAGCGGTGGCGCCGCGAGCGGCATGTGGAAGAGCACCGACGGTGGCGAGACGTGGGTGGACCTCACGAAGAACCGCGGCCTGCCGCGCGGCCTGTGGGGGAACTCCGGCATCACGGTGAGCGCGGCCAACCCGCGCCGGCTCTGGGCGCTGATCGAGGCCGAGGAGGGCGGCGTGTACCGCTCCGACGACGCCGGCGAGAGCTGGACGCTCACCAATTCGCAGCGCATGCTGCGCCAGCGCGCCTGGTACTACTCGCGCATCTTTGCCGACCCGAAGGACACGAACACCGTGTACGCGATGAACACCGGGCTCTACCGGAGCGTCAACGGGGGCAAGGCGTTCACCCCGATCCGCGTGCCGCACGGCGACAACCACGACCTGTGGATCGCCCCGAACGACCCGCAGCGCATGGCGAACGCCAACGACGGCGGCGCCAACGTGTCGTTCACGGCGGGGCGCACCTGGACCGACCAGGACTTCGCCACCGCACAGTTCTACCACGTGAGCACCACCAACCACTTCCCGTACTGGGTCTGTGGCGCGCAGCAGGACAACAGCACGCTGTGCGGCCCGAGCCGGAAGCCGGGCGGCATGGCGATCGGTGACTGGCAGGACGCGGGCGGCGGCGAGTCGGGTTACGTGACCGCGCTCCCCACCAATCCGGACGTGGTGTTCGCGGGCTCGTACGGCGGCCTGCTCACGCGCAAGGACTTCAAGACCGGCTTCGAGAGGAACGTGCAGCCGTGGCCCGACAACCCCATGGGCTACTCGTCGGAGGACATCAAGCACCGGTTCCAGTGGACCTTCCCGATCGTCGTGTCGCCGCACGAGGCGCAGACACTGTACGTGGGCGGCAGCGAGCTGTGGCGGTCGCGGAACGAGGGGCAGAGCTGGGTGCAGATCTCGCCGTCACTCGCCCGCAACGACCCGAAGACGATGGGGCCGAGCGGCGGCCCGATCACCAAGGACCAGACGGGAGTCGAGACCTACGGCACGATCTTCGCCATGGCCGAGTCGCCGCTGAAGGCCGACGTGCTGTGGGTCGGGAGCGACGACGGGTACATCCAGCTGTCGATGGATGGCGGCAAGGGGTGGACCAACGTCACGCCCAAGGACCTTCCCGAGTTCGCGCGCATTTCCATCATCGAGCCGTCGCACTACTCCGCCAGCACGGTCTACGTGGCGGCCAACCGGTTCCAGATGGACGACTGGACGCCGTATCTCTACCGGTCGAACGACTACGGCAAGTCGTGGACCCGGATCACCGGTGGGATCGATGCCCGGCAGTTCACGCGCGTGATCCGCGAGGACCCCGTGCGGCGCGGCCTGCTCTTTGCGGGCACGGAGAAGGGGATCTGGGTGTCGTTCAACGATGGCGACGCGTGGCAGCCGCTGCAGCGCAACCTGCCGCCGGTGCCGGTGCACGACCTCGTCGTCAAGGAAGGAGACCTCGTGGTCGGCACGCACGGACGTTCGTTCTACATCATGGACGACATCTCGGTGCTGCGGCAGCTCTCGACGGAGGTGCTGGCCAAGGGGGCGCATGTGTTCCAGCCACGCGATCCGTACCGCGAGCAGCTGGGACGTGGCTTCGGTGGCGGTGGCGGGCAGTCGCCCTCGGGGAGCAACCCGAGCGGTGGCGCGGTGCTGCAGTACTGGCTCAAGAACGCGAACCAGACCGTGTCGGTCGAGATCGCCGACGCCAAGGGAAACGTGGTGCGCCGCTTCACCAGCGCGCAGGACTCGGCCACCGCCGCCGATTCGGTGCGGACGGATGGCCGTCGCATCGCGCGCCGCGACTCGCTCGTGAAGGCAGGGCTCTCCCCCGACAGCGCCGCCAAGCGCACGCCGTACGTGGCGCCCGGGGCGCTCGCCGTGGCCACGGATGACGACGAGGAGGTGCCGTTCCGCGCGCCGCGCCCACCTCGCGTGGCGAACAAGGCGGGCATGAACAGCTTCACGTGGAACCTGCGCTACCCCGAGGCGGCGAGCTTCGACGGGATGATCCTGTGGGCCGCCGGCATCCAGGGGCCGATCGCCCCGCCCGGGAAGTACGTGGCCAAGTTCACGGTCGGGGGCGAGGTGATCACGCGGACCTTCGAGCTCAAGAAGGATCCACGCGTGAAGGCCACGCAGGCCGAACTCGAGGAGCAGTTCAAGGTGGCGGTCGCGATCCGCGACCGGTTCTCCGACGCCAACCTCGCCGTGCTCGGCGTGCGCGGCGTGAAGGGGCAGATGGTGGATCGCGGTCCGCGCCTCAAGGGGCAGGACTCGTCGCTCTTTGCCGGGATTGCACTCCGGTTCGGCCAGCGCATGGGCGGCGTGGAGGGCGAGGTCTACCAGGTGAAGAACCAGAGCTCGCAGGATCCGCTCAACTACCCGATCAAGCTCAACAACAAGATCGGCGGGCTGGCCGGCGTGGTGGGCTCGGCCGACGGCAAGCCGACGGCTCAGACGTACGACGTGTTCAACATCCTGTCGGACTCGCTCGAGGCCGCGCTGACGTCGCTCCGCGCGATCGTGAACGAGGAGCTGCCGAAGGTCAACGACATCCTGAAGCGGAACGGGCTGACGCCGGTGACCGCCAACATGCCCGGGCCGAAGAAGGTGAAGTTCACCCCCTGAGGTCGAGGCGAGGGTCGCAGACCGGCCGGCCGGCCGCTGTCGTCGGTGCCGGGCGCCCGCCGTGCCAGGGTGTCGACAACGGTCGGGCGCCCCGGTGCGTAGGTCCCGCAAGGTTGCCTCGCGTCGTCCGTGGGGCACCTTTCCGTTCCGCGGCGTGCCCACTTGGCGCGCCGCCTCACCACCGCACCGTCGCCGCTTGCCTTCGTACATTCGTACCCCGTTCGCGTTGCCGCGCGCCGTTCGCGCGAACGCCCTGCCCCTCCGCGTTGTGGCCCTCTTCGGGCTCCTGGTCGCCCCCATGCCGGCCCTCGCGCAGGCGCCGACGACCATGCGCGACAGCGCCCCACCGACGACGGCCGTCGCAACCCGCAAGGCGGCGACCACGCGCCTCACGGGCGCCCCGCCCGTCATCGATGGCCGGCTGAACGACGCCGCCTGGGCACAGGCCCCGGTGCAGGCCGGCTTCGTGCAGCGCGAACCGTACGAGGGGACCGTCGCCAGCGAGCGAACCGAGGTGCGCATCATGAGCGACGGCGAGGCGCTCTACGTGGCGGCGTGGAACTACGACCGCTCGCCGCAACTCATCGTGCCGGGGGAGAAGGTCCGCGACGGGCTGCTGACCAACTCCGACTACTTCGCGATCGTCCTCGACACGTACCATGACCGGCAGAACGGCTTTGTCTTCGCCACCACGCCGGCGGGGATCGAGTACGATGGCCAGATCATCCGCGAGGGCGAGGGGGGCGGCGTCTCGTCGACCGGGCAGGGCCGTGCCCAGTCCGGCGCGATGGGGGGCTTCAACCTCAACTGGGACGCCAGCTGGACGGTGGCCACGACGCAGGACTCGCTCGGGTGGTACGCCGAGATGCGCATCCCGTTCAAGACGCTGCGGTATGGCGGTGGGGAGCGGCAACAGTGGGGCATGCACCTCGTGCGCATGATCCGGCGCAAGAACGAGGAGCTGTTCTGGTCACGCGTGTCGCGTCAGTTCAACCTCTACCGGCTCTCGCAGGGTGGTGACCTCGACGTCGTCGAGGTGCCGCAACAGCGCGTGGCGCAGATCACCCCCTATGTGCTCGGGTCCACGCAGAACGACTACCCCACCGGGGCCGGCTGGCGCTCGGTGTCGGCGTACGGCGCCGACGCGAAGATCGGCCTCACCCCCGCGCTCACCGCCGACCTCACGATCAACACCGA
>JANLSF010000255.1:0-2122 GCA_031362285.1 Gemmatimonadota bacterium
GGCGACGGGCGCCAAGTTCGCGCTGATCCCGCCCGACAACGCCACCGGCAACTTCACCAAGGTCGTCCAGCGGGTGCCGGTGCGGATCCGCCTGACCGACCCGATCGACGCGAAGGCGCCGCTCCGGCCGGGGATGTCCGTCGTGGCCGAGATCACCAAGCGCTGAGCGTGGGCACGTTCGCACTCCCGCGCCTCCGGCTGCCCCGCTTCGCGCCGCCGCGCCAGGTCACGCGCGAAGAGGTCTACCGGAACCGCTACCTCATCGCGTTCGCGGTGACGCTGGCGAGCGTGCTCGAGCTGGTGGACACCAGCATCGTGAACGTCGCCATCCCGCACATGATGGGATCGCTCGGCGCGACGCTGGAGGAAGTGGCGTGGGTGAGCACCGGCTACATCGTGGCCAACGTGATCATCCTGCCGCTCACCAGCTGGCTGTCGGGCCGGTTCGGGCGACGGAACTACTACACCGGATCGATCGCCATCTTCACCGTGGCGTCGTTCTTCTGCGGCAACGCGCACACGCTGGGCGAACTGGTGGGAGCCCGGGTGGTCCAGGGGATCGGTGGCGGCGCCCTCATCAGCACGGCGCAGGCCATCCTCTTCGACGTCTTCCCCGCCAAGGAGCGGGGGATCGGCCAGGCCATTTTCGGGATGGGGGTCATGGTCGGGCCGACGCTGGGGCCGACGCTCGGCGGCTGGATCACCGACAACTTCAGTTGGCCGTGGATCTTCTACGTGAACATCCCGCTCGGCCTAATTGCTGCATTCCTGATCTACAACTACCTGCCGACCTATCGCCATGCGCGCAAGGCCGCGGGCGTCGACTGGGTCGGGATCTCGCTGCTGATCATCGCGATCGGCACGCTTCAATACACGATCGAGCGAGGCAACCACCTCGATTGGTTCCACGATCCATTGATCCGAGCCACCGCCGTGATAGCCGTTTTTTCGATCGTGGGGTTCATCTGGCACGAGTTGCACACGCCGCACCCAGTCGTCGACCTGCGCGTGCTCCGTAACAAACCGCTGCGGCTCGGCTGCATCTATGGCGCGGCATTCGGCGTTGGCCTCTACGGCAGCATCTTCCTGTTCCCGATCTTCACGCAGGGGCTGCTCGGCTGGACCTCGTGGAAGAGCGGTATGGCCGTGCTGCCATCGACGATCACCACCGCGCTGATCATGCCGTTCGCCGGCCGCTACGTGATGCGCACGGGCCCCGCGCCTTTCATCGGCGTGGGCATGCTGATCTTCCTGCCGGCGCTCTACGGCATGAGTCAGTGGGATTTGAACTCGAACGGTTGGGATCTGCTCTGGCCGCAGATCGGCCGTGGCGTCGGGCTCGGCTTGTTATTCGCGCCGCTCTCGCTCGCCGCCATGCGCTACCTCGCGCCGCAAGACGTGCTGCAAGGCTCCGCGCTCTACAACTTGTGTCGCCAAACTGGCGGCTCGCTCGGCATCGCCGTGCTCGCGACGCTGCTCGATCACCGCGCCGACGTGCACCACGCGTATCTCGCCGAGAGCGTCTCGCCTCTCAACCCCGTGACTTGGCAGCGCGTGCAGGCGCTGAGCGCCGGGCTCCAAGCGCGCGGCCTCGATCCAGCGGCCGCGCTCGACGGGGCGTACAAGCTCATCAACGGCATGATCGAGCGCCAAGCCTCGGTGCTCGCCTTCCGCGACGCTTACTACGTCGTGATCCTGATCATCGGCGCGCTGGTGCCGTTCGTCTGGATGTTCCGTAGCAGAGCGTTTGACATCAAGAACCTCGGCGGAGGCGCAGCCGCGGCGAGTAGTTCAGCGCCGCGCTCCGGGAACGCCGAGTAGCTCGCCCTACAGCGCAGCGAGCGCGACCAAGAACGCCACGAGACCCGTGACGCTGCGAACGTGGTGAAGGCGACCCCAATGCTCGAGCAGAGCGGTGACGTCGGGAGATTCGGGCGTGAGTGAGGGATCGAGTAACTGCGTGTACCCGGGCGTGATGCGAACCAGCGTGAAGACGATGACGCGTCGACGACGCCGTTACTCGTTGAGTTCCTGCGCCGCGGCCAGGCGGCCTGCGCACTCGCCGCGCGCTGAGGTGTACAGAGACTTACTACTAAGCGAGATGGCCTTGTCGTACGCCGCA
>JANLSF010000424.1:0-6240 GCA_031362285.1 Gemmatimonadota bacterium
CGTTCTGGTGCGGCGTCTTCCCGGGCTTGAGCAGGTTCACGCCGTCGAGCGCGTTGTCCGACACGATCGACATCGACCAGTTGCAGTGCTTCCCCGAGCCGTTCACGCCGGCGAACGGCTTCTCGTGCACGATCGCCTGCAACCCGTGGCGCAGCGCCACGCGGCGCAGCACCGCCATCACCAGCTGGTTGTGGTCCACCGCGATGTCGGTCTCCTCGAAGATCGGCGCCATCTCGAACTGCGACGGCGCCACCTCGTTGTGCCGGGTCACGATCGGCACGCCGAGCTTGAACAGCTCGTACTCCACCTCGGCGATGCACGCCTGCACCCGCTCCGGAATGCCGCCGAAGTAGTGGTCCTCGAGCTGCTGCCCGCGCGGCGGGGGCGCCCCCACCAGGGAACGTCCCGCCATCACGAGGTCGGGGCGCATCGCGAAGTGCCCGCGGTCGATCAGGAAATACTCCTGCTCCACGCCCAGCGTGGTGAACACGCGCAGCACCCCCTTGTCGCCGATCAGCTCCAGCAGCTCCGTCGCGCGCGCCGACAGCACGTCGGAGCTGCGCAGGAGGGGCGTCATCTCGTCGAGCGCCTCGCCGTTGTAGCCGATGAACACCGACGGGATGCACAGCGTCTTCGTGCCCCCCGACTCGAGGATGAACACCGGGCTCGCCGGGTTCCAGGCCGTGTAGCCGCGCGCTTCCCAGGTGGCGCGAAGCCCCCCGCTCGGGAAGCTCGACGCATCGGGCTCGCTCTGGATCAGCTGCTCCCCCGAGAACTGCTCGATCGTGAGCTTGTTCTCGTCGAACGTCAGGAAGGCGTCGTGCTTCTCGGCCGTCAGCCCGGTCTGCGGCTGGAACCAGTGCGTGAAGTGCGTCACCCCGCGCCCCACCGCCCACTCCTTGATCACTTGCGAGACCACCGGGGCAATGTCCTGGTCGAGCTTCTTGCCGAGGCGCACCGCCGACACGAGCTTGGCGTAGGTGGCCTTGGGCAACTTCTCGCGCATCTGGCGCGCGCCAAAAGTGTTGATGCCGAAATAGGCCGAGACGGGGCGAGCGTCGCCCGCATCGCGATAGGCACCACCGGTGCGCGGGACTCGCGCGCTGATGTCGTTCAAGGCCTGCTGCCGGGGCGTAAGCGAACTGCTCGACATGGACGGAAGGCTCCGAAAGAGAGGCGACGTGTGAGTGGGAAATCCGGACGCGATCACGGCGCCCTTCGGCGGCGCGGTTGTGCTTGAACTGCAAACCTAGAAGGTCAGCTATCCACTTTCAATAGGCCAAGTTACAAAACTGTATGTCCGCAGGTGCGAATTCTGCGCGAAATGAAGAACGGTCTGGTAAGCGTATATTTGACAACTACTTAGGTGATGTCAGCTGTGCGATCGGGGCCGCCACCAACGCCAACGGTACCGACCGCACCCCCGGCCACCGGTCCGAGCCGCCGTCCTGCCGACGCACCAGCAACTGCGCCGAGATCCCGCCGTCCAGCAGCACCGCCTCCTCGACCCCCAGCGCTCGCATCACCCCGGCCATCTCCGGCACGGTCAGCCCGAACGGAAGAAACCCCAGCCACGCTCCCACAGCCCCGAATCGCGTCAGCGCGATCACCAGCGAGCCGTCGGCGCGCACGCCGATCGCCAGCCGCGCATCCCGGTGGGCCACGTCGAGGCCACCATCAGCGCGCGTGAGGGGTATCGGCACCACCCCACCGGCCACCAGCGTGGGGTACGACTGGAACGCCCAACGCACCCCATCCAACGCCGGCGTCGCACCGCCGTGGTGCCAGGTCACCCGCCCCGCCCGGTCGATCGCCACCGTCGTGGCCAGCGGGCCGCGCCCCGGCGGCAGGAACTGGCGGCCACCCAGCACGACCCATCCCCACGGCAGGTCTGCCACGAACTGCCCGGCATTCACCGCCAACACGGCATCGCGCGGGGCGCGGTCGAGCGTCCAGGCTCGGCGCCCGCCCTTGGTCGCCGTGTCCAGCGACAGCTGCACCTGTGCCGGGTCGAGGACCACCACGACCAGCTCCGTGCGCCACGCCTCGCCATTGCCCTGCAGCCGGAGGCGCTGCACGGTGACGCCGGCCGCGCCGAGCGTCGCGCGTCCCGCCAGCCTCGCGGCGGCGAGCGCCGGCGCGGCACGATCCCCGCGTGTCGCCTGGACCGCGCCGGCTGCCGAATCCGACCACCAGAACGGGAGGTACCCGTCGCGTCCGTTCCACACGGCCAGCGTTGAGCGCGGCAACGCGGCGGTGGGCCGCTCCTGCGCACGCGCGGGGGGCGCGCCCCATGGCGCACCCCCCGCGAGCACTCCCAGCAGCACGGCGCGGCAGAGCGGCCGCCCCGCCACGCGCATCAGAACGCCTTCTTCACCTTCTCGAGCTCGGCGCGCTTGGCGCGCAGGCGATTGAGTTCCTCGCGCGTCAGCAGGCCGCCGCCGTTGCCGCTGCTCAGGAACAACGAGGCCTTCTCGCGCTGGAGTGAGAACTCGGCCAGCGGCATGGTCGCCGCCTGCGCACCGGCAAACTGGGCCGTGCTCTCCAGATCGCGCACCTTCACCACCAGCGTGTCGCGCTGCGCTTCGAGCACGTCGAGCTTCGCCATCACGGCCAACCTCTTCGGCTCCGACCCGCACGTCCCCCGGGCCTTCGTCGAGTCCGCCGAGAGGTCCACCCCGAGCAGCGCGTACATTGCGCGCTGAAAGGCCGCCGTCGCCACGGCAAACTTGATCGTGTCGCCCGCCGCCATCGCCGCCTGCTGCTCCTCGTTGAACTTCGTGAGCGTCGTGGCATACGCCTGCGCCTTCTTCGGGTCGGCCATCAGCTTCATCATGCCGACCTTCATCTGCCCCTCGTGCGCCTTGCTGAACTTCGTCATCTGGTTGTCGAAGCAGTCGCGCCACGTCCCGTGCGCCGACTCCCACGCGCCGATCGCCGCCTCGTTCGGCTCGCGCAATTCCGCCACCGCCTTGTTTCGCGCGTCGACCCGCTCCTGCAGCTCGTCGCGCTCGGTCATCTTCGCGGCCGTCACCGTGAGTCCCTTGAGCAGCCGGGTCACGGCGTCATCGGTGAGCTCGGTGCCATTCACGCGCGGCGACACCTTGTCCTCCGCGCCCGTGGCCTTGTCGACCGCTTTCTCGCCGGCCTTCTCGGCGGCCTTCTTGAGCAGGCCGCCGAACTGGGCGGTGGCGGGTCGGGGAGCGCCCACGAGCAGGGCAACCGTGAACAGCGCGGCGAGGCCGCGGGCGGAAAGAACCTGGCAGCAGGTCATGGGAGGCTCCGGCAAGGGACGTGCGGGAAAAATTGCCCATTCGGCCGCGCCGCGCCACTCCGCGCGGGCTTCCCTGACGGGATCAGTACTTGGCCAGGTACTGCTCGAGCTCCCAGCTCGACACCTGGCTGGTGTAGGCGCGCCACTCCTCGCGCTTCGCCGCGAGGAACTGCCGCGTGATGTGCTCACCCAGCGCCGCCGTGATCACCGTGTCCTTCTCCAGCTCGTCGCACGCCTCGTGGAGGTCGTGCGGCAGGTCATCGATGCGGAGCCGACGCTTCTCCCGGTGCGACATCTCCCAGATGTTCGTGCTCACCGGCTCGCGGCTCGAGAGCTTCTGGTCCAGCCCGTCGAGCCCCGCCGCCAGCAGCACCGCCAGCGCCAGGTAGGGGTTGGCCGCCGGGTCCGGCATCCGGCACTCCACGCGCGTCCCCGTGCCGCGCCGGTCCGGCACCCGCAGCAGGGGCGACCGGTTCCGCATCGACCACGCCACGTTCACCGGCGCCTCGAATCCGGGCACCAGCCGCTTGTAGGAGTTGACCAGCGGGTTGGTGATCGCGCACATGCCGCGTGCGTGCGTCAGCAGCCCGCCAATGAACCAGTGCGCGTACTTCGAAAGCTCCCACCGCGCCTCGGCGTCCCAGAACAGGTTCTCCGCCCCCTTGAACAGCGACAAGTGAGCGTGCATCCCGCTCCCGTTCTGCCCGAACACCGGCTTGGGCATGAACGAGGCGTGCAGTCCGAACCGGCGCGCCACGTGCCGCACCACGAACCGGAACGTCGTGATGTTGTCGGCCGTTCGAGCGCGTCGGCGTAGCGGAAGTCGATCTCGTGTTGCCCGTGCGCCACCTCGTGGTGCGCCGCCTCGATCTCGAACCCCATCCGCTCCAGCACGTCCACGATCGCCCGGCGCGCGTCCTCGCCCCGGTCCACCGGCGTCAGGTCGAAGTAGCCGCCGCCATCGTGCGTGCCCAGCGTCGGCCGCCCGTCGTCGCCCAGCTTGAACATGAAGAACTCGGCTTCCATCCCCGCGGTCATCACCAGCCCCATCTTCGCCGCGCGCGCGATCTGCCGCTTGAGGCAGCCGCGCGGATCCCCCTCGAAGGGGCGCCCGTCCGGGTAGGTGATGTCGCAGATGAGGCGCGCCACCCGCGCTTCGTCCTCGGCGAACGGGAAGATCCGGAACGTCGTGAAGTCGGGCTTGAGCAGCATGTCCGACTCCTCGATCCGCACGAACCCCTCGATGGACGAGCCGTCGAACATGATGTCGCCGGCCAGCGCCTTGGCCAGCTGCGACGACGGCACCTCCACGTTCTTGTTCACGCCGAGGATGTCGGTGAACTGGAGGCGGAGGAATCGCACGTCGTGCTCCAGCGCGAGCGCGAGCACGTCCGGCGCGGTGGCGCCGGAGAGGTCGGGGAGCATCGCGCGGGGCGAGGTGGGCATGACGACGGGAATGCGGGAGGGCAGGACCGGACGGGAAGCATACGCCCCCCTCGCGCGCGACGGGAGCGCCGCGACGACACGGCGACCACACCGCGACGGCACGGCGACGGCGCCCCGGGTATCTTTGCCCGATGATCACCAGTTCGACCCCGGAGGCCGCGACCGCCGCCCCCTGCCCGCGCTGCGGCGCCGCCACCAATGGCCGCTTTTGCGCCGAGTGCGGCACCGCCGTCACCGAGTCCCGCTGCCGCCGTTGCGACACCGGGTTGTCCACCGGAGCCCGGTATTGCCACCGGTGCGGGACGCCGGCCACCGGGCCGGGACGGGTCCCGCTCGCCGCGAACACCACGCTGCCCTGGACGATCGCCGCGGTCGCGGCGTTGCTGGTGGTGGCCCTGCTCGCCACCAACCGGTTCGCCGAAAAGGCGCCGCCCTCGGCCCCCGGCGCCCCCGCCGGCGCGCTCGGAGCGGGGGGCGAGGACGCCCGGGGTGGCGGACGCCCGCCTGACCTGAGTTCGATGTCACCCAAGGACGCCGCCGACCGGCTCTTCGATCGCGTCATGCGCCTCAAGGAGGAGCGGAAGCTCGACTCGATCCGCTTCTTCGCCCCCATGGCGCTCAGTGCCACGGCCAACGTGCAACCGGCGGACGCCGATGTGCACTTTCACCTCGGCGCCATTGCCCTCGCCACGGAGGACCCGTCGCTCGCCGGAGTTGCCCGGGCGCAGGCCGACACGATCCTCGCCGCGCGCCCCACCCACCTGCTCGGCCTCATCCTTGGCGCGCAGGCGGCCCGGTTGGTGGGCGATGAGCCCGTCCGGAAGAGGTTCGAACAGCGCCTCGTTGCCGCCCAGGCCAAGGAGCTCTCGGCGCCCCTCGACGAGTACCTGCAGCATCGCCCGGTCATCGACGACGCCCTCCGGACCGCACGCGCTGCCCCGTGACGGCGTTGCCCGTCGAGGTGCGTGACCCCCTGCCGATACTCTCGTCGAGATACGGATGAACCATTCGACAAGCGGAGACTCGGTGGTGGACTTGGGGGTGGCGGCGCGCGCAGGGCTCCGGACGCCGGGGCGACACGCGGCGATCCTGGCCGAGGCGTTGCATGCCTGCGCCCGTGCCGCCTCGCGTGACGGCATCTTTGCCTGCCTCGACGCCCTCGCCACCGGCCCCCTGGCGGCCGTCGGGCTCACGGTCTTCATCGCCGGACCCGACCAGCTGCCGCGCGTGGTGCACAGCTCGGGAGCGGCCAGCAGTCGCCTGGGTGCGGCCCCGTCGCCCGTCTTCTCGCAGCTCGTGGCGGCGACGATGGCCACGCGTTCGCCCATGACGCTGCGCGCCCTCGACACGCTCCCCGGCGCGCGCGACGATGCGCGATTGCGGGCCCTGCTCGAGGGCGGCGTGCAGGCGGTGGCCGTCATTCCGTTCGGCACGCCGCGCACCCGGCCGGGAATCTTGTCGCTGCGCTACGCCACCGATGACGCCCTCGACGAGGCCGAGATCGACATCCTGCGCGACGT
>JANLSF010000314.1:0-4545 GCA_031362285.1 Gemmatimonadota bacterium
CGCGCATGATCTCGCTGGCGACCATCAGCTCGTAGCCGCGCATGGTGGCGCGCTGCACCCCGCTGTCAGGGTAGACGTCGATGAGCTTCACCACCCAGTCGGCGTCGGAGCCGGTGGTGGAGGCGAACAGCTTCGCGACCATGCTGCCGGCGATCGTGACGTCCGCATCCAGCGGGGCGGTCTGCCAGGTGAGCACGTCGGGGCGGCCGTCCACGAACCGCTGGTCGCGCACGAGCCAGCTCTCCCACTCCACGTAGCTCGGGATGGGGCGCGGGCGGTATGGCACCGGGTGCGCCGGGTCCGACACGAAGCTGTCGCTCCCCGCGGTGGCCGTTGGCGGCGTGAAGGCGAGTCGGCCGCCGTCGTGGAAGTAGAGGCTCCGCGTCTCGGTGGCCTTGGGCGGCCAGGCGTCGAAGGTGCGCCACGTGTTGGTGCCGGCGTCGAACATCGTCGCCTCGGGAATGACGCCGACGTCACGGTCCTTGAGGTAGCGCGCGAAGAAGCGTGCCTGGAGCGCGCGGAAGTCGTCGCCCGTGTTGCGGCCGAAGCGGATGTCGCCGAGCGAGTCACCGGCTTCGTCGAACCATTGGCCGTGGAACCAGGGGCCGATGACGATGCGGTTGATGTGTGCGGTGTCGGTCCTCTCGAGCGCCGTGTATGACGCCTGCGGACCGTAGAGGTCTTCCTGGTCCCAGAAGCCGCCCACGGTGAGGGTGGGGATGCTGGTGTGCGCGAGGTAGCGCTGCACGGCGCGTGACTGCCATTCGCCGTCATACGCGGGGTGCTGCACGAACCGCTGCCAGGTGGGCCACTTCTCGGCGCCGGTGGCCTTCGCGAGCGAATCGAGCGTCGGGAACGAGCGATACCAGTCGAAGGTGTCCCAGCGCTTGATGCCCAGCGGACCCGTGCCGGCGGCCTTGGCCTCGCGGCCGTGCACCCACTCGATGCCGTAGCTCTGGCGGAAGGCGCCCTGATGGAAGAAGTCGTCCCCCATCCAGGTGTCGACCATGGGGGCCTGCGGGCTCATGGCCTTGAGCGCGGGGTGCGGCTCGACCATGGCGGCGTTGGCGAGGAAGCCCGGATACGAGATGCCGAGCATCCCCACGCGCGCCACGGTGCCGGGCACGTTGGCGAGCACCCAGTCGATGGTGTCCCAGCTGTCGGTGGCTTCGTCCACGCTCGCCTTGTCCGAGCGACGGCGCGGGGGCCGGTTCATGATGAACACCCCCTCCGACTGGTGCTGGCCGCGGATGTCCTGGAACACGAACACATAGCCGTCGGCGATCAGCTCCTTGAAGCCGACGGCGATGTTCGACGTGCCGCCCCAGCCGTCGGTGCCGTACGGCGTGCGCGAGAGCAGCAGGGGCAGGGCGCCGGCGTTCCGCTTCGGCACGAGGATGACGGTGAACAGCTTCACGCCGTCGCGCATGGGGATGCGCGCCTCGCGCCGGTCGAACAGCGAGTCGAGGGGTGACGACGGTCGCTGGGCGTGCACCGCAGTGCCGGCGATGGTGACAAGGCCAACGAGCAGCGCGAGCGAGAGTGCGAGGTGGCGCGGGCGGTTGATCATGCAGACGGCACCCGCGCGCTCGCTTCGGCCGACGTGATCACGGGGTGCACCTCGAACCGCACGAGGTCGCTCCAGTTGGCGATCCACTGGTCCAGCAGCGCGCGGTCCGCACACGTCATCACCTGGTAGCAGGTGGTGAGGTCGGGGGTCACCCAGCTGCTCACGTACTCGAGGCCCTCCGGCGCGAGCCGTCCCTGCGCGCGGAAGCGCGCGTACACCGGCACGGCGTTTCCATCACGGAAGTGTTCGATCACCATGTACTGCGCCATCACGGCTCCGGCGTGTGCGGGGGACGGTGGTGTGGTGCCACGGGTTGCTCGAGCACGGTGAACAGGTCGCCAACGCTGTCGGCCACGCGCAACATGTCGCGTTGCACGGGTTTGACGAGCCCTGCGCCTTCGGCGTGCTTCACCCAGGCCAGCAAGTGATCATAGAAGCCGCCCACGTTGAGCACGGCGCACGGCTTCTGGTGGACCCCCAGGTAGCCCCAAGTCCAGACCTCGAACAGCTCGTCCATGGTGCCGATGCCGCCGGGGATGGCCACGAACGCATCGGAGAGATCGGCCATCCGCTGCTTGCGCTCGGCCATGGAGTCCACGAGCTCCAACTGCGTGAGGCGCGTGTGGCCGATCTCGCGGCTGGCGAGCGCGTGCGGCAGCACGCCGATCACGCGCCCCCCGGCGTCGAGCGTGGCGTCGGCCACGATCCCCATGAGTCCCACCGACGCGCCGCCGTAGACCACCGCGATGCCGCGCTCGGCGCAGGCGCGACCGAGGGCGCGCGCGGTGTCGGCAAAGCGCGGGTCGGCACCGGTGGCCGACCCGCAGAAGACACAGAGGCTATGCATCTGGCGCCAACGCGCTGGCCGCGCGCTCGCGCACTCAGCTGCCCGGGTGGTACGTGCGCTCGGTGTGCTTCACGAGTTGCCCGGGGTAGAAGTACACGTCGCGCAGCGATCCCGTGCTGTAGCGCTGGTCCTGGTCGTTGAAGTGCTTCGACTTCACGTTGCCGCTCTCGCCACCCGCGGTGACGGCGCGGGCGCGCACGCTGTCGCCGAACTCCACCACGGCCACGAACGAGTTGCCGTTGCTGCCGTACCACTTCTTCGTGCCGGGGTACGGCCGTGCGCCGAACGAGGCGAGCGAGCCCCACCGGCTCGAGGTGAAGCCCACGGGGATGCTGGGGCCCGCGTCGCTGAACGGATGGTCGATGTCATCGGTGAGGCGCTGGAACCGGTTGATGTCGCCCCACGGGGTCTGCCACTTGCCGAAATCGGCGGCGAGCTTGTCCACCGCGGCGGCGAGCGCCTCGACGCGCATGGCCGGCGCCGACTTCTTCGCCATGAACTCGTAGACCGACACGTCCTCCGACTCGGCATCGGCGCGCGTGAGGCGCCAGAGCTCGTCGCCCCAGAAGACGGCGACGCTCGTGGCGACACTCGCGGCGCCCCAGCGACGGTCCCACGCCTTGAGCGTCGCGATCGGCTCGGCCAGCTTCGCCTTGAGCGGGCTCGACGCGGCCAGCGCATCGTAGGCGGAGAACAGGGCAGGGAGGAGCGACTCGAAGGCGGGGAGTTCGCTGTCGTAGGCGGCGTCGATCAGGCGCTGCAGCGTGAAGTCCTTGCGGGCGCCCAGGACGCGGAGGGCGTGCACGCCGCGCGGGTTCTCCCCGCCCATTTCCATGTAGCGCGGGAACTTCTCGCGCTTGGGGGAGGCCGAGCCCGAGACGGTGAACGGCCAGTTGTTGGTGTTCTGGATGAAGCCGGTGGCGGGATTGAAGACGTTGGGAGATTCGTCGAGGGCGTGGAGTCCCTTGTACTCGGTGGCCGGATTGCTGCCGTCCACGGGGTGGCGCCAATCGAAGGCGAGGTCGCGCCGGGCCACGTAGTTGGCGTGGAAGTAGGCGATGTTCCCCTCGGCGTCGGCGAAGATCGTGTTGTTCGACGAGTTGGTGTGGAGTTCCATGGTCTGGCGGAACTCCTTGAGGTTCTTCGCCTTGATGCGCGACCACGACTGGGTGAGGGCCTTGAGCGGCTCCTGCATCAGGCGGAGGGCGACCCACTTCCCCTTGTCGTCGCGCGTCACCGGTCCGTGGTGGGTCCGGTAGATCGTGACGGCCTTGGAGGCCATTCCGGTGGCGGTCTTGTAGTGGAGTGTCACGGGCTGCGCGATCACGGGACGAGCGAGCTTGCCGGAGCGGTACGTGTAGCCGGCTCCCGCCTTGGTGACGGTCTCGAGGTACTCGTCGAGCACGTCGGCGCCACTCGAGGTGTGCATCCAGCCGGCACGGTTGTTGAAGCCCTGGTAGATGAAGAACTGGCCCCAGGTGCTGGCGCCGTACGCGTTCAGTCCCTCGTCGCTCGTCATCTGCAGTTCGGAGCGGAAGAAGAACGAGGTGTGCGGATTGATGAGCATCATCGCCTTGCCGGAGGCGGTGTTCTTCGGCCCCACGGCAAGGCCATTGGAGCCGGTGGGCTCCTCGGGGGGCGCGTCGCCGCGTGGGGTCCCGCGCGGGGTGGCGGCCGACAGTCCGTAGAAGGCGGCCAGCCGGTCGAGGTCCACGCCACGCTCGATGTCGCCGCCGATGCTCCCCTCGCTGAAGGCGAGCGGCATCCACGGCTCGAAGCGGGTGAGCACGCGCGGCTTGACCGCGGGATGCGTGGCGAGGTAGAAGTTGAGGCCGTCAGCCCAGGCGTTCATCAACTTCTTGAGCCAGGCCGGTGCCGTGGCGTAAGTGGCCTTGATCTGCATCGTGTCGATGATCAGCCGCGCGCGCAGGTCGGTGACCAGCGCCGGCTCGCCGTCGGCTTCGGCGCGGCGCCCGATGGCGTTCAAGTAGTTCACCTCGATCCGGTTGAAGTCGTCCTCGGCCTGGGCGTAGATCATCCCGAACACGGCATCGGCGTCGGTCGGCCCCTTCACGTGGGCAATGCCCCAGTCGTCGCGAATGATCGTGACCTTGGCGGCCTGCGCCTG
>JANLSF010000324.1:0-1778 GCA_031362285.1 Gemmatimonadota bacterium
GGGGCGCGGCCAGCATGGCGCCGAGCGGATAGGTGCTGACGATGTAGCCGTTGACCAGGCCGCGCCGGCGCCACTCCATCAGGTTCAAGCCCTGCTGGACGATGATGTAGGCGGCGCCGCCGCCCAGCCCGAACAGCACGCCATAGCCGAGCGCCAGCTGCCAGATGTCGGTCGCTTGCGAGGCCAGCCCGATGCCCGCGGTGGCCGCCAGCGCGCACAACACGATCAGCGTCGACGCGCCGCCGAGCCGGAACAGCCGTGGTGCCGCGATCATGCCGGATGTGAAACTGATCGAGGCCAGCGCGAACACGGCGGCAAGCTCGGAGCGGCTGGCGCCGAGCCGCGCCTCCAAGGGTTGCAGGAACACGCTGAAGGCATAGAGCGAGCCGAAGGGGAGGTTCACCACCGTCGCGGCCAGCAGGGCGGCGCCCACCTGCGTGCGTGTCTGGGCCCGCGCTGGGGCGACCTCGACAGCCGACACCTGTTCTGCCGCGTCCTTCACTCGGCCTCTCCGTTGCCAGCCCGCTTCGCCCGCAACTGTGCCCAATAGGCCAGCCGCTTGGCGATCTCGCGCTCGAAGCCACGCTCGGGTGGCGCGTAGAACGTGGGGCGCGCCATGCCGTCGGGAAAATAGTTCTGCCCCGAGAAGGCATCGGGCTGATCATGGTCATAGAGATAGCCCGCGCCGTAGCCCTCGTCCTTCATCAGGTCGGTGGGCGCATTGAGGATGATCTTCGGCGGCGCCACCGAGCCCGTATCTTTGGCCGCCCGCGTCGCCGTCTTGTGGGCGACGTAGACCGCGTTCGACTTCGGCGCGGTCGCCACATAAACGACGGCCTGCGCGATGGCCAGTTCGCCCTCGGGCGAACCTAGGAAATCGTAGGCGTCCTTGGCGGCCAGCGTCTGCACGAGCGCCTGCGGGTCGGCGAGCCCGATGTCCTCGACCGCCATGCGCACGATCCGGCGCAGCAGGAACAGCGGCTCCTCGCCCGCCACCAGCATGCGCGCCAGCCAGTACAGCGCCGCGTCGGGATCGGAGCCACGCACGGCCTTGTGCAGCGCGCTGACCAGGTTGTAGTGCCCGTCGCGGCCCTTGTCGTAGAGCGGCGCCCGGCGCTGCACGAGGCGGCCGAGAGCTGCCCGGCCGAGCGGCGTCTGCGAGCCGTGGCTGGCGGCGAAGACCTCTTCCGCGAGGTTGAGGCAGGTGCGCCCGTCGCCGTCCGCCATGCCGATCAGCGCCGCCCGCGCTTGCGGCTCGAGCGGCAGCGCACGCCCCTCCATTGCCTCCGCCCGCTCCAGCAGTTTTTCCAGCGCGGTTTCATCGAGACGGTTCAGTGTCAGCACACTGGCGCGGCTGAGCAGCGCCGCGTTCAGCTCGAAGGACGGGTTCTCGGTGGTGGCGCCGATCAGCGTGATCGTGCCGTCCTCCACGTGCGGCAGGAAGCTGTCCTGCTGCGAGCGGTTGAAGCGGTGGATCTCGTCGACGAACAGCAGCGTGCCGCGCCCCATCTGCCGCCGCGCGCGGGCCTTGTCGAACACTTTGCGCAGGTCGGCGACGCCCGAAAAGATCGCCGAGATCTGCTCGAAGTCGGCCTTCGCCTCGAGCGCCAGCAGCCGCGCGATGGTGGTCTTGCCCGACCCCGGCGGCCCCCACAGCACGGTCGACGGCAACCGCCCACCCGCCAGCATGCGCGTCAGCGTGCCGTCGGGCCCGACCAGATGGTCCTGGCCCACGACCTCGGCCAGCAGTTGGGGGCGCAGCCGGTCGGCCAGCGGCC
>JANLSF010000331.1:0-2353 GCA_031362285.1 Gemmatimonadota bacterium
ACGTCGCCGGCGGGCACGGTGAGCCGGAACCGTCCGAGCGAGTCGGCGTCGGCCTTGTTGGCACCGTCCCCCGTCTCGATGCGGGCGCCGGCGATGGGGCGGCCCCCCTGCGATCGGACCACGCCACTGACGGTGGCGTCGGTGCGCTGGGCGCCCGCACGGGCGGCGCCGGCGAGGACGGCGGCGACGACGAACGCAGTGCGGACCAGGGAAGGCAAACGGACCAGCGACATGGAAGCTCCGAGGGGGAAGACCCCTCCGGCCACGGGTCGGCCGGAAGGCATGGAGATATGTTCAGTCGTCAATACGTCAAAGCTAGGGCGACTGGATGCATCCGGTTCCCTGCGGCCGGCGGATGGTCAGCGCGGCCGGGTCAGGCGCTGGATACGGAAGTGCTGGAGGGTGGCGGCTTCCTGGCCGCCCAGCAGTTGGTCGAAGAAGCCGTCCCCGATGCGCCGCCAGACCTCGACGTTCAACCGGTAGACAACGAATTGACCGTCCCGTTCATCGACCACGAGCCCCGCGTTCCTGAGGATGGCCAGATGGTGGCTGCAGTTGCTCTGTTGGATCCCGAGCAGGGTGCAGAGGTCGGTCACCGTACTCGGACCCTGCGCCAGCGCGAGCACGAGGTGCAGCCGGGTTTCGTGGCTCAGGAGGCCGAGGATGCGCGCGGCGATGGCCACGTACTCGGGGTTGAACCGGCGTCGGGTGGTCATGGGATGGTGACGAGGGGTGGGACGGCGCTGCCTGAGCTTACGCGCGGGGCCACGCGATGGATGCGGGGGGGCGCATGAGCGGCCTCGACCTCGCAGGGTTCGCCCTGGTGATCGCGCTGCTGGCCTGGGTGGGGCGCCGCGCCGGCGCGAGCGCCGAGAGCTACCTGGTCGCCGACCGGAGCGTGGGGCTCCTGCCGCTCGTGGCGACCCTGGTCATGACGGAGTTCAACACGAGCACGCTGCTCGCATTCAGCGCGGCCGGGTACCGCGCGGGGCCGATGGCGCTCTCCTTGCCGTTCGTCTTCCTCGTGGGGCTGCTGTTCTACACGGGTACCGTGGCCAAGCCGTGGAAGCGGTTCAACCGGCTGAGCGTGGCGGAACTGTTCAGCGAGCGGTACTCGCCGGCCCTGGGCAAGCTGGCGTCGCTCCTGCTGCTGTTGGCGATGACCGGGTTCAGCGCGACCTACGTGAAGTCCTTGACGCTGATCTTCGCGCCGCTCGTGCCCGGGGCTGGCGCGTGGGCGCTGTCGGCCGCGCTCACGGTGGTCGTGGTGCTGGTGATGATCTCGGGCGGGTTGGCCAGCGTGGTGCGGAGTGACCTGGTCGGGTTCGCGCTCACGGTGGTGCTGCTGCCGGTGATCGTGCTCATCGGGTGGAGCAAGCTCGGGAGTGGGGCGATGGCCGCGGCCTATCCCGCGGACCAGCTGACCTTCGCGCCGCTGGCGCAGTGGGCGCACCCCGCGCTGCCGTTCCGGTTCGTGACCACCCTGATCGTGATCACCTGCTTCACCTACATCTCCGCTCCCTGGTACGGGCAGAAGATCTTCGCGGCCAAGGACGAGAAGACGGCGTTCACGGCGGTGGGGGTGAGCGCGGTGCTGATCTTCGTCCTGTACGGCGTGATGGTGGTGGGTGCGGCCATGTTCAAGGCGAGCGGCGTGGCGCTCGACGATCCGCAGCAGGTGGTGCCGCAGATGATCGCCACCTGGTTGCCCGGCGGGCTGCGCGGCGTGGGGATCGGCATGTTGTTCACGGCGGCGCTGACCACGCTGGCCGGCGTCTGGAGCGCGATGGCCGCCATGGTGGCCGCGGATTTCCAGCTGCAGGGCGGCCTGTCGGTGCGCGGGCAGCGGCTGCTGATCGTGGGGTTCGCGGTGCTGTGCTGGCTGGGCGCCAACCTGCTCGTGGACGACATCCTCAACCGGTTGATCCTCGCGAACATTCCGGTGCTGGGGTTGTCGTTCGCGCTGCTGGCGGGGTTCCACTGCCCGCGGGCCACGACCGCCGGCGCGTGGGCGTCGGTGGTGGTGGGGGTGGCGTGGGGGATCGGGTGCTTCATGGTGGTGGGGGAGGCCGGTGGGTATACCTGGCCGTGGGCGGTGTACGGGGTGCCGCTCATCTTCGGGACGGGCGTGCTGGTGTCGCTCGCGACTCGCGTGAGGTCGTCCGTCTGAGCGACGACCACAACGATGACCACAGCGATGACCACAGCGATGACCACAGAGTAGCTGTGTTGAAAGTCAAGCGGTGGTGGGCGAGGTCGCCCGCCACCGCTGCTGCGTCTTGAGCAGCTGGTTGAGGATCACGAGGAGGCGGCGCATGCACGCGACGAGGGCGACCTTCTTCGGCTTGCCGGC
>JANLSF010000381.1:0-3512 GCA_031362285.1 Gemmatimonadota bacterium
CAAGCCGCGAGGGCAGGGCACCGGGCTCGGCCGCGCCGCGGTGCATGGCCTCGTGCTCCAGAGCGGGGGGAGCGCGAGCATTGAATCGGCTCCAGGCGAGGGGACCACGGTCTCGCTCATCTTCCCGTTCGCGGATGCGCCGGTCGCGGCCCCGCCGCAGCCCGCGCGACCGAGCGGCGCCCCGCTCGCGGGACGCGCGACGATCCTCGTGGCCGACGACGACGACGGTACGCGGGCCGTGGTCTCGCGGGCGCTGCAGCGCGCCGGATACCGGTTGCTGCTCGCCCCCGATGGCTTGCAGGCGCTGCGACTGATCGAGGCGGACCCCACGGGCATTGACGTCCTCATCACCGACGTCACCATGCCCGGGCTGACCGGCCCGGAACTGGCCGCGCTCGTGCGGAAGCGCGTGCCGTCGCTCCGGATCCTCTTCATGTCGGGGTATCCACGCGAGGCGATCGGCGGCCTGACCGGGCTGCTGGCCGACCACGACTGCATCACCAAGCCGTTCTCGGGGCGCGAACTGCTCGAACGGGTCACCGACCTGCTGTCCGGTTCGGTGTCGTCGTCCGATCGCCGGGGCTGACGCCGCACGACCCGCGCAGGACCTCCGACCACGTTCGGGACTTCGCCCGACCACCGACGACGACCGGCGGCGCTATCGTGGAAGGGACAGGTGCGCCGCCCGGCGCCGCGCCGCGCTCCGTGATCCCTGGCTCGGGAGTCCGCCGTGCCCTCGAACAGCACTCCCCTCCTCAACATCCGCGGCGAGTACGCCCTGCTCGACGCCTGTCGCCGCTGGCAGGCCTCGCTCGTCACCGATCGCGCGCCCGTGCAGGCGGTGCCGATGGTGCGGCAGCCTTCCTGGCGGTAAGCTGTCGCCCATGCGCGCCTTCGAGATTCCGATCGTGGTCCAGCCCGCCGACATCGACGACAACGACCACGTGAACAACGTGATCTACCTGCACTGGGTGTACGACGTGGCGCTGGCCCACTGGATGGCGCGCTCCACGCCGGCCATGCGCGCCGAGTTCGCGTGGGTGTCCACCCGCCATGAGCTGGACTACAAGCGCGAGGCCCGGCTCGGTGACGCGATCGTCGCGCGCACCTGGATCGGCACCGTGGACTCGCGGCGCTTCGAGCGCCACACCGAGATCGTGCGGACCACCGACCAGGCGGTGCTCGCCCGTGCGCGCACGCTCTGGTGCCTCATCAATCGCGCCACGGGCAGGATCACGCGCATCACCCCGGAGATCCTCGCGTGCTTCCCGCCGGCGGACGGCGAAGAGGCGTAAGGCGCGACGTCGGCGCGCCACCCCGACGCGTGTCCCTCGGACTCGGCGCTGACCACCCCTGTCTGGCGAAGCCTGACCCTGCGCATTACATAGATCGGCGTCGCCCCGGCCGATCCGACGCTCGCCCTCGGCCGAAGTCCCTCGCCCCACCCGTTCCCGCCGCGCCGGAGTCCTCCATGCTCCAGATCGTCCTGATCGTCATCGCCTTGGCCATTGGCATCATCCTCGCGCTGGCGTTCACGAAGCCCGCCACCTTCTCCGTCAGGCGATCGATCACCATCCAGGCGCCGCCGCAGAAGATCCTGCCGCTCGTCCACGACTTCCGGAACTGGGTGCAGTGGTCCCCGTGGGAGAAGCTCGATCCCGCCATGCAGAAGACGTACGGCGGCCCGACGTCCGGTGTCGGCCACACCTACGCGTGGGAGGGGAACAAGAAGGTCGGCTCCGGACGCATGGAGATCACCGAGGTGGTGCCCGCCTCGAAGGTGGTGCTCAAGCTCGACTTCCTGGCGCCGTTCGAGGCGCACAACATGACCGAGATCGCCTTCGTGCCTAGGGGCGACCAGACCGACGTGACCTGGAACATGTACGGCCCGAACACCTTCATGACCAAGGTCATGCAGGTGTTCATGAGCATGGACCGCATGGTGGGGAAGGACTTCGAGTCGGGCTTGGCGGCGATGAAGGTGGCCGCCGAGAAGTAGCCCCCGATGCTGCCCGCGCGCTCCGGTGCGCTGGCCGCCGTCCGTGGCGCGCGATAACGTAGGGCCATGACCAGCCGACTCCCCTCCGGCCGCGCCGTGTCGCACGTCGCGGTTGCCCTCGCCGCGTGCGTCGCCGCGGCCTGCCAGCCCGACGCCGCGCCGCGCGCCGCGGCTCCCGCGCTCGCCATCATCAACGCCCGCGTCTGGACCGGCGACTCGACCGCCCCCTGGGCCGAGGCCGTCGCCACCAGCGGCGACACGATCACGCTGGTGGGTACGACGGCGGCGGTCACCGCCTCGCTTCCGACCGGCGCGCGCACGATCGACGCCAGGGGTGCCCTCGTCACCCCCGGCTTCATCGACAGCCACGTGCACTTCGCGAGCGGTGGCTTCGCGCTGTCGTCGGTCAAGCTGCGCGACGCCGCGACCAAGGCCGAGTTCATCAGGCGGATCGCGGCCTATGCGCGGTCGGTGCCCAAGGGCACCTGGATCACCAACGGTGACTGGGACCACCAGTTGTGGGGCGGGGAACTCCCCACCGCGGCGTGGATCGATTCGGTCACCCCCGAGCATCCGGTCTGGGTGCAGCGCCTCGACGGGCACATGTACGTCGCCAACTCGGCCGCAATGAAGATCGCCAAGGTCGGCAGGGCCACCGCCGACGTGGCCGGCGGCACGATCGTCCGCGACGCGACCGGCGCGCCCACCGGCGTGTTCAAGGACAACGCCAACGATCTCGTCGAGCGCGCCCGGCCGCCGCTGCCCCCCGATCAATGGGACCGCGCCGTGGACTCGGCCACGGCGTACCTCGCCTCCAACGGCGTGACGACGGCCGCCGCCATGGAAGGGTGGGACGAACTCCCGGCGTTCCGTCGAGCGCGCGCCAGCGGGCGCCTCAAGACGCGCTTGATGATGGCCGTGCCGCTCGCCACCTGGCCGCGACTCCGCGACGAGATCGCGCAGCGCGGACGCGGTGACAACATGCTTCGGCTTGGCCGCCTGAAGGCGTTCGCCGACGGCGCCCTCGGCTCGCACACCGCGGCCATGCTCGCGCCCTTCAGCGACACGCCGAAGGACAGCGGCTTCTTCCTCACCCCGCCCGAGAGCCTTTACGCCTGGATCAGGGCCGCCGACGCCGCAGGGCTGCAGGTGGGCGTGCACGCCATCGGCGACCTCGCCATGCGCACCCAGCTCGACATCTTCGAGCGCGTGGCCCGGGAGAATGGCACGCGCGACCGTCGCTTCCGCATCGAACACGCGCAGCACATCGCGCCCGCCGACATCCCGCGATTCGCGCAGCTTGGCGTCATCGCGAGCGTCCAGCCGTATCACGCGATCGACGACGGACGGTGGGCGGAGCGGGTGATCGGGGCAGAACGCATCAGGACGACGTATGCGTTCCGCTCGCTGCGCGATGCGGGGGCCCGGCTCGCGTTCGGCAGCGATTGGTTCGTCGCTCCCCCCACTCCCCTGGACGGGATCTACGCGGCGGTCACTCGGCGCACGCTCGACG
>JANLSF010000409.1:0-3199 GCA_031362285.1 Gemmatimonadota bacterium
TGGCGGCGTCGCCCGTGGGCGCGCCGCGGGCCCCCGGCCCGTCGAGACCGAGTTCCTTGGCCAGCGCGTCGAGCGCGGCCGCGCGTTCCGGCGACGACGGCTTGGGCTTCTTCACGTAGCCGTTGAAGGCGACGAGCTGGACGACGCCCCCGTTGGCCTTGAGCGCGAGCAGCTGCTCGTCGTCGAGGTTGCGGCTGTGGTCGCAGATCGCGCGCACGCCGGAGTGGCTGGCGATCACCGGCGCCTGGCTCATGGCCATCACCTGCATGTTCGACACCTTGGACGGGTGCGAGATGTCGAGCATGATGCCGAGGCGGTTCGCCTCCTGCACCACCTGCCGTCCGAGGGGCGAGAGGCCGTTCCACTTCCAGCTGTTGGTGGCCTCGCCGGTGTTGGAGTCGGAGAGCTGGCTGTGGCCGTTGTGCGCCAGCGAGAGGTAGCGGGCCCCGCGCTTGTAGAAGTCCTCGACGTTCCGGATGTCCTCGCCGAGGCCGTAGCCGTTCTCCACGCCCATGAGGGCGACGAGGCGGCCGGAGGCGTGGATGCGCGTCACGTCGGCGGCGGTGTACGCGATGGCGATCCGGTCGGTGGCCACGCGTTCGGCCAGCGCGTGCACGGCGTCGAACTTGGCGAGGTCCTCGGCGCGCGCGCGGGCGTAGCCGGAGTCGGAGAAGTCCTGCCGCTGTCCGGTGTAGATCGAGAAGAAGACGGCATCGAGGCCGCCCTTCGACATCTTGGGGAGGTCCACCTGGTTGCGCGGGATCCCCGTGACGTAGTTCGGGGCGGGCCCCGTCATGGCCGTGGGGGCGAAGTCCACGTGGGTGTCGAGCTTGAGCACCTTGGCGTGGATGGCGCGGGCGCGGGCGACGAGCTTGGGGTCGTCCTGGGCGCGGAGGGGGAGCGCCGTGCAGGCGAGTAGGAGGGCGGGGCGGAGGAGTGAGCGCATGCCGGAATGGTACGCGTCCGGCGAAGCGGTCGCCACCGAGGCCGACGCCCCCCCCAAGGTCCGTGGAGGGCGTCGGGAGCGCCGCCCTTCGCCCGCGGTCGCGCTACATCCGGAAGAGGTAGCTCGCCTTGAGGAAGAAGCCGTCGGTGCTGCGATCGAGCTGGCGGAACGCGAAGGGGTCGCTGTCGCGGAGCGCGCTGCCGTACCCCGCGAAGATGACGGTCCCCGGGGAGGGCTGGTAGCTGAACAGGGCGTCGGCGCGCAGGCCGTTGTTCGAGACCGGCGTCGTGCGGACGTAGCTGCTGCCCGACCGGAGGAGGATGGGAAAGTTCGTGCCGCCCTCGTCGCGCAGGGCGTCGCGCTCGGTGGCCGAGTACTGCCCCACGAGGCGGACGAAGATGGCGCGGGTGAGCTGGTACTCCACCTTCACACGGGGAATGCGCCCCTGGGCCACGAGGGTGCCGTCGCTGCCCCGGTTGAACCATTGCCAGTGGTACGTGCCCTCGACGCGCAGCCGCTCGCTGGGGCGCCAGGCGGCCGAGATCGACACGATGCCGATGTCGGCGGACGACCACTCGAAGAAGTTCTCGTCGCGCCCCCAGACGACGAACGTGCTGAACGACCAGTGCTTGAACTGGGGGGTGCTCGCCGAGATCAGCCAGTCCACGTTGGGAATGTGCGGCCGGCCCACGAACGGCACGGTGTCGGTCACGGCGCCCACGGTCCGCTCCACCGCATAGTCGCCGTAAATCGACGGGTCGAACCCGAACTCCTCGATGAGCACGGAGGCGCCCACGCTCCACCCGCCCCGGAGCGCCGCGTTCTGGTTCAGGTGCAGCTTCTTCTCGAGCGCGTCCCGCCCGTGCATCAAACCCTGGTAGGCCCAGAGCCAGCGCACGACGGCGCCGGAGGAGAAGGTCTGCCACCAGGCGCCCTCGGGGGCGTACCAGGTGTAGCCATTGTCCGCGACCAGCTCGGCCACGGCGGGCCGGGCGATGAAGCCGCTCTGCGTCTGGAACTGTTCGTGCACGCCGTTCATGCTGTAGCGCGCGTTGAAGTTGCGCCCCGCACGCGAGATCGACGCCGACCAGAGCGGCCCCAAGCGTGCCGGTGCGCCGGGTGACTCGGTGCGCGAGAGCGCCCCCTGCAGTGCGGCGCTCCACGCCTGGCTGAACACGATGCGCGCATCGCCGCTCACCACGCGGTTGCTCGAGGCCCCCTCCTCCTTGGCCGAGACGAGCAGGCCGAGCCGCGACGCCGCGCCGACGTCGCGCTGCAGGCGGAGCACGGCGAACAGCGGGCGATCGCGCCCCGACAGCGACCCGAGCGTGTCATCGACGGCCGCGAGGAAGGCCACCGAGGTGCTGGCGAGCTTGCCGGTCAACTTCGCGGCGGCCAGCGGGCTCAGGATGCGTCGCGTGTAGACGAGATTGCCGGGGGTGGAAAACTGCTCGATCCCCTCGAGAAAGAACGGCCGCTTCTCGGCGAAGTAGAGCGCCTGGCGCGGGTCGGTCACGATCTGGCCCGCGTCCGACTCGACCTCGGCGAAGTCCGGGTTCACCGTGCCCGATAGGGTGAGGTTGTTCGTGATGCCCCACCGCACGTTGGCGCCGTACTTGGGGACCGCCTCGCCGTACTGGTACCCGGCGCCGGAGCGGCTGCCGTCCACGTGGGTCGTGGCGATCGGCGTGAGGTCGAGCACGAGGCCCCGGTCGAGGGCCGTGAGTCCGGTGAGGCGACCGTGTTGGCCCACGTACGACGCCGCCGCGCGCTCGGCCGGCGCCCAGCTGTACTCGAAGCCGCGCGACTGCACTTTCCGGATGACATTGATGCTCCAGCTCTGCACGTCGGCGGGCTGGAAGGTCAGGCTCTTGAACGGAATGCGGATCTCGACCTCGTAGCCGAAGTCGGTGAGGCGCCCCTTCGACTGGAACACGTAGTCGGGACTGATGTCGGTGGCCTCGCGTCCCACGGCGGCGCCGCCGAACGAGTGCTGGTTGTCCCCACCGCGCTCCACGAGGATCCCGTCGCCCTGCACGCCGAGCGGGTTGCTGCCGAACACGTTCGCCTGCCGGCCGTCGTTGTAGGTGCCGATGAAGATCCCGATGTAGTCATCGGAGTACATCTTGTCGCGGTCGGCCAGCGTCGCGCGCACGGTGCCCGGCTCGGCATACGCCCGGATGCCAAAGTGGATGGCGGTAGCCGAATACCAGACGAAGACCTCGGTGGAGTCGTCGGCGGCCACGCCGTCGC
>JANLSF010000413.1:0-12219 GCA_031362285.1 Gemmatimonadota bacterium
AGGGCCAGCAGCGCGTTCGGACGTGGGGCGTCGGGATCGCGCAACCCGCGAATGTGCCAACTCCCCCACGACCGTTCGGCCTGCATCACCGACAGCCCGGGCGCGCCGTTCAGCGACGCCAGCGCCCGCTGCCACCGCGCCCCCGACCAGACGGCCCACGCCACGAGCACGATGGTCGCGATCCCCGCGCCGATCGCCCACGGCTTCCAGTTGACCTTCGTCCCCACCGGCTGGTCGGTCTCGAGCACCGTCACCAGGCAATCCTCGAGCAAGGGCACGGTTGCCTCGAACGGCAGCGTCTCCCCCTCGAACTCCCGCAGCGCACTCGCGAACTGCGCGTGCACCCCCTCGATGGTTTCCTGCAGCCGCCGCAGGTAGCTCTCGGGCGCCTGCCCGCGCACCACCGCCGCCAGCAGGGCGCGTGGCCCGGGCTCCACCATCACCGTCAGCTCCCCCACGGTGAACGTGCGCAGCCCGCCCACGTCCTTCTCCTGCGCAAACGAGTCGCCCACGAAGTCGCGGATCGCCGTCAGCATCCCGCTCACGAGGTCGGCATCGGGCACGGCAAGATTGGGCGGGTGCGCCTGCGCGAGCAGCAGCCCGGTCTCCGTGTGCACGAGGAACAGCTGCTCCACCCGGTACACCAGCGCGTGCTTGATCACCACCTGCGCATACGGCACGCCGGTCCGCCAGGCCTCCACCCGCCACGACAGCCCGCGCATCGAGAACGAGTGCTGCATGGCGCGGTTGATCGACCCCACGAGCTCGCTCATCGTTTCCGCGACCGCCTTGCGGATCGCCGGGCCGAGCACGGGGAAGATCGCCTCGGCGAACTCGCCTGGCTTGCGGCGCACCGATTCGCTGATCGCGTTCTCCACCGTGGGGGCGAGCGCGCGCGCGAGCTGCTTGTCCTGCGCGGCGCGCAGCACGATCGCCTCGGGCAGCTGCGTCGCGATCTGTTCCGGCGTGAGCGCCTGCGCCTCCACGCGCGCATCGAGCGCGTCGAGGCGCGCCTGCTGCGCCCCCAGCAGCAGCCGGCGCAACTCCGCCATCTCCGCCGCGCGCGCGTCCTCGCCCGCCGGCACCACGCCCGGCGGGGTCATCGGCGGTGGCGTCCCGCGGGGTGCGTCGCTCCCGCGCGACGCCGCGGTCACGTCGGCCACCCCCTACGCCTTGCCGCCCTTGGCCGGACCCGGCGTGTTGGCGATCTGCTGCGCCACCTCGCCCAGCAGCGCGGCCAGCGCGCTCCGGTCCGTCTTCGCGTGCGAGAGGTCGGCGTGCGACTTGGCCAGTTCCGCCGACAGTTTCTCGTGGATCCGGTTGAGCTCCGCCGCCGCGGCCTTGGCCTGCGCAATCAGCTGGTCCCGCAGTTCCGCGTCGGACAACGACGTCGCCTGCTCCAGCGAGACGTGGCGCTGGTTGGCCTGCTTGAAGGCGTCCTTCACCTCATTGGCGAGTTCGCGCAACGCCTGCACGCGCGCGTCGTTCTCCGCGGCCGCCCGCTCGTGCAGCGCCTGCGTCTCCTTGCGCGCGAACTGGTCGAGCTCGCCGGCGCGCTTGGTGAATTCCGAACGGAGCGACTCCAGTTCTCCCTGGAACCGTTCCTCGATGTTGCGCAGCCGGGTCTCGACCGTGCGCATCTGCCCGCCGAACAGGATGTCGCGCACCGCGTCGAGGTTTTCGGCGGACGGTTCGGCGTCGGCAGGAGCCGCGCCCTTCTTGTCTGTCGCGTGATTGGCCATGGTCAGGTTCTGGAGCAGGGAAGGTCGGACGGTGGGGCTACGGTGCGGTGGGCGGCAATGCGGGTGCTGGGGCGTCGGTGTCGGCAGAAGCAGACACGGGAGGAACGGCCGGCGTCGGGGGCGGCGTCGGTACCGTCGGCGCCACCGACCCCACCGGCGCGCGATCCGCGTGCGGGTCAGGCGCCGGCGCCTTCACCGACATCCCCTCGTCGAGCACCGCCACGCGCTTCTCCCATGTCTTGATCATCCCGAGGAACGACTTCACGATGTCGGGATCGAAGTCGTGCCCCATCCCCTTCTCGATGTGGGCGAGCACCCGGTCGGCATCCCACGCCTCGCGATAGGGACGGTTGGTGCGCAGCGCGTCGTACACGTCGCACACGTGCACGATCTTGCTCGCCTGGTGGCAGTCGCGGCGGAACCGCATGCCCGGGTAGCCGCCGCCATTGAGCATGATGTGGTGCTCGTAGGCCACGACCGCCGCGATGTCGAGCTGCCGGTCGCTCTCGACGATGATCTTGGCCCCGTCCACCGGGTGCCGGCGCATCACCGCGAACTCGGCGTCACTCAGCTTGCCGGGCTTGTTGAGGATCTCCTGGGGGATGCGCACCTTGCCGAGGTCGTGCAGCAACCCGGCCACGCCGAAGGCGCGCACGTCGCGCGCCCCCATCCCCATGAACTCCGCCAGCGCCATCGACAGCACCGACACGTTGAGCGAGTGCGTGGTGGTGTACTCGTCGAACTCGCGCAGCTGCAGGAGCGGGATCACGATCTCGTTGTCGCCGTGCATCGCCATCGACAGCGACCGCACCACCGTCTCCGCCTCCATCAGCGGGAGCTCGCCGCGCGTCATCACCTCGTCGTGCATCCAGCGGATCGTCTCCGCCTCCTCGCCGAGGGTGTACGCGATCGTGGCCGTGGGCAGCATCTGCGACATCGGCTTGAGCGTCCCCTGCTCGCCGCGCACGCCGATGGCGCCGAACTTGATGCTCGAGCGTCGGTCGGTGCGGACGATCGTGGTGTCCTGCACCTGCAACGTCAGCCGCGCCAGCACCTCGCCGAGGAACTCCTCGAACTCGTCGCGCGTCACCGTGCTCGCGAACTCGAGCCGCTGGATGCCCGCGTTCGCGAGGCGCGTGCCCCAGTCCCAGTCGGAGAGCTCGCGCAGCGACATGTTCCCGTACACCACCTCGCTGCCGAGGAACGAGTACAGGTTGTGCGGGTCCTTCGCCTGCAGGTCCTTGAGGCGCCCGTACGCCCGGTCGGTGGCGCGCTCGCGCGACGGGTGCCCGTCGCGATAGAGCACCATCGTGGAGAGGGCCTGCGCGAAGTTCGTGAGGAAGAGGGCGGGCGGGCTGAGGCTCATGTCGGGTCGGGAATGGCGCGCATGGCCACCGAGGCGCGGCGGCTCACCGCCGTGCGCACGTCATCATCGCGTGACCGGGAGGCGAGCGCCAGCACGTCGCCCACCTCCGGGCGGTCGTTGTAGTGCTGCGCCAGCGCCTCGATCGAGGCCAGCAGCATCGGGCTCGTGTCGGCCAGCTTCCGGCCGAACAACCCCTTCTTCCCCTCCACCTTGGCCATCAGCCAGGGCAGCAGCACCGGGCTGCGCGTCGAGGCCACCACCTTGAGCGCCAGCGGCCGGAGCGCCTCGGGCATCGAACCGTCGTCGGTCCGGTCCATCACCACGCGCACCGCCTCGATCGGGCAGCCGCGCGCCGCCGCGCCCAGCGCATTCGACACGTTGCGGGCGTCGCCGTCGAGCAGGCCGATCTGGATCCCTTCCTCCCGGAGCCCGGCATCCCGGTACATGATCCGCTGCGCCTCCCGGCGCACCACGGCGTCCGGGTGGCGGGCGTAGTCGGCGGGTGCGAAGCCGTCGGGGCGCGCCGGCAGCCGCGAGATCGCCACGAGCAGCCGGCGTTCGGTGGCCCACCGGGCCACCGGAAGCCGCGCCGCGATCGTCGACGCGGCCTCCATGCCGATCCCGGCCAGCAGGTCCACGAGCGCCCCGGCCTTCCGGTCGTCGGCGATCTCCAGCGTGTCGAGCAGCGGCTCCACCGCGGCGTGCTGGAGTCTGGCGACCACGCGCTCGAGCAACGGCACGTCGAAGACCTCGGCCGCGAGCAACTCGTGCAACCGCTCCGGGGTGGCGATGTACTCGAGCATCGCCTCGCGCGCGTAGCTCTCGCTCGCCTGTTCGGCCAGGTCGAACACGTACCCCAGTTCCCCGTTCCCCGTCAGCTCGTCCACGGCGCGCCAGACGGCATCGCCGGCGCTCTGGACCTCGAGCGCCATCGCCACCATCCGGCGCGGCTCCGCAGGGTACCGGTCCACGCCGGAATACAGTGGCGCGGCCTTGGCCATCCCCTCGAGCGCCACCCGGTACGCATCGGGGTTCGGGTCGTCGAGTGTCCACTCGCCGATCAGCCGTTGCACGTGCTCACGCAGCGCCTCGTCCATCTGCGGGCGCACCGCCTCCTGCCCCACCTCGGCGTGCGCCGCGAACTTCGTCAGCATGCGCACCATCGAGTGCGAGATCGTCTGCTTGGAGTTGTCGGCCGCCGCCTGCACGAGGTCCACCACGGCGTCCACCGACATCGCCGCCGAGGCGTTGAGCACGAACTTGTTCCGCTGCACCGTGTCGCCGCTCATGTCGAGCAACCGCTGGAGCGTGGCCGGCTGCAGCGAGCCCACCAGCCGCGATATCCGCTTCTGCAGCGCCAACGCTTCCTTGCCCTCCTTGCTCTTCAGCTCCTCGGCGATCTGCAGCATGTACCCCACGACCACCTGGTCGTAGGCCACGTCCTTGCCATGGTCGTCGATGGCCTGGGCCACCACCACCGGATCGGTGCTGGGCATCTCGCCGTCACTGTGCGAATCCTGCGCGAGCGCCGCCCGGGCCAGGCCGATCCAGAGCGCCGCCGAGCGCGCCCCGCCGCTGCCACCGCCGCCCTTCATCTCGTCCTCGTCGTCGCTGTCGTCGTCGAGCAGCACCAGCTGCACGAACGTCAGCGCGAACAACCGCGCGTGCGGCCACTGTTGCAGCACGTCGGGATCGCCGAGCCCCAGCGGCATGTCCATGCGCTGCGCGTCGATCGACACCGTCTTGCAGAAGTCGGCCAGTTCGTCGTTCGTGATCCCGGCCGCGAACCGCACGGCCCCCAGGTGGTGCCGGTGCAACCGCTGGGCGAGTTCGCGCAGCAGGGGATGGTTGGGGTCGGTGGCCACCCCCTCGATGATCAGCTGGCGGCGCGCCACGCCGATCGAAAGGGTGCCCCGCTCATCCTTCAGCAGCACCCCGATGCGCGTGAGCAGCCCCCGCACGGCCGTCGAGAGCAACGGGTGCCCCGGGGGGTAGATCGCGTATTTGTGCAACGCGATCGAAAACTCGATCAGGAAGTCGGCGAGGTCACGCGAAAGCGCCGTGCTGTCGCCGACGTGATGGCTGCTCATCCGGAGGCGGGGTACCGAGAGGGGCCTGCGTTGGCAATATCACTCCCACCGGCATGGGGGGAAAGAGCGACCGGCCAAGCCACGGAAGCCGTTGCCGGGCATGGACTTTTGCCGTGTCTGAGGACACGATGTATCGCCATGTCTTCCCTGTCGCCGCGTCAGCGCGCCACCTTCGACGCCGCCGCCCGCCGGATCGTCCCGGTGGCCTACCAACCGGGAGCCCAGGCGCTGGATGTCGCCGAGGTGGTCGACCGTCGCGTCGCGCGCATGCCCGCGCTCTACGCCAGCGACGTGGGGCTCGCGGTCACCCTCTTTGGCTCGTCGCTGGCGGCCCTGCTCACGACCGGCAGTCCGGTAGCCTTCGCGCGGCGCTCTCCGGCGGGGCAGGATGCCTTCCTCGAGCGGTGGCTCACGTCGCGCGTGGCCCCCCTGCGCACGATCGCTCAGTCGGTGCGAAAGCTCGTCCTCCTCTGCTACTACGGCAGTCAGCCCGGCCAGGAAGGGGTCGGCTACCGGGGCCCGTTGTACGACCGGAGCCCCTCCGTTCCCTGGGAAGGGGCGGCACAAGGCGCCGCACGCGACAGCGAGCCGATTGCCCGCACCGCGGCCCCCATGGCCGGACCGCCCCCCGCCGTGGTCGCCCGAACGCCGATCGTCTCGGCCAACCCCCTCCCCGCCACCACCGACGTGCTCGTCGTCGGCTCGGGCGCGGGCGGCAGCGTGGCCGCAGCGAGACTCGCCGAGGCGGGTTATCAGGTGACGATCCTCGAAGAAGGACCCCTCGTGCAGGGCGACGACTTCGACGAGAACGACGCGGCGCTCACCGAGCGCCTCTTCGCCGACCAGGGACTGCGCGCCTCGCGCGACCAGGCGATCGCCCTCCTGCAGGGGGGCGCCGTGGGGGGCGGCACGACGGTGAACTGGCTCATCATGCTCCGCACGCCGGACCACGTGCTGAACGAATGGGCGGAACGTCACGGGGTCACGGGCATGTCGCCGGCCGAGATGGCCCCGGTCTTCGATCGCATCGAGCGCGAGGTCCACGCCCGCGTCGTTCCCGACGATGCCCACTCGCCCAACAATCGCCTCGTCCTCGACGGATGCGCCAAGCTCGGCTGGCGCGCCCGGAGCGCGACCATCAACGCCAAGGGGTGCGTGCGCTCCGGGTTCTGCGGCACGGGCTGCCGCTACGACGCCAAGCAAGGCGCGCTCATGGTGTGGCTCCCGCGCGCCCTCGCGGCCGGTGCGACGCTCGTCGCCAACGCCTCCGTGGACCGGATCGCCCTCGTGAACGACGGCGGGGCCATGGCGCGCAAGCGGGTGACGGTGTGCCGCCGCGATCCCGCCACCGGCGCCGTCACCGGCACGACGACCATCGAGGCACGGATCGTCATTCTGGCGGCGGGCGCCATCGGCACGCCGCTCATCCTGCAGCGCTCGCGCCTGGGTGGCGGCGCGGTGGGCCAGTACCTCCGCCTCCACCCCACCACCGCCGTCTCCGCCATCTACGACCGCGAGATGTACGGCGCCGCGGGGATCCCGCTCAGCACGATCTCCGACGAATTCTCCCAGTCGGACCGGAACGGCTACGGTTTCTGGATCGAGTGCCCGCCCATGCACCCGGCCATCACGTCCGTGGCGTGCGCGGGGTTCGGCGCCGAGCACCGGCAGGTGATGTCGGCATTCCGGAACATCGGCACCATCATCGCCCTCACCCGCGACGGCGCCGACCGCGACCTCTCGAACGGCAGCGTGAAGCCGCGCGGCGATCGGGGCAGCGACATCCGCTACCGGCTTGGACCCGCCGATGGTCGCCACGTGACCGAGGGGATCGTGGCCGCCGCCCGGCTCCACCTGGCCAACGGGGCCCGCGAGGTGCTGACCCTGCACACCAACCCCGTGCGCGTCCGGTCCGAGGCCGACCTCGCCAGGATCCGCTCGGCCTCGGTGGCCGCCAACGACCTCACCCTGTTCAGCGCCCACGTGAACGGCACGGCCCGCATGGGCACGGATCCGCGCACGAGCGCCGTCACCCCGGATGGCGAGCGGCACGGCGTCCAGGGGCTCTACGTGATGGATGGCTCGTTCCTCCCGACCGCCCTGGGAGTCAACCCGCAGGAGACCATCATGGCCGTGACGACCGTACTGGCCGAACGGCTCATGGCGCGCCACCGCCCCGGCTGATCGGCGTGAGCCACCGTCGGCGGGGCATCGCGGGGCGCCCCGCCTCAGAATAGCTTTCTCGCGCCCCAAGGTCGCATCCATGCCGCGACCGGTTCCGCCGCCATTCCCATGGGCCATGCATCAGGCCCCCACCGCCCCGGAGTCCCGCATGAGCACGCCCGATATCGACAAGAAGATCGCGAACCTCCAGCGCGCCATCTACTACCTGATCTGGAAGCGCACGGGCTTCGGCGAACACTGCCTGCACTGCGGGCACGCCTACCCGGGCCACGAGAAGAACTGCAAGGCGGCCGAGATCGAGGAGATCATCCGCTAGTTCGCCACTCGTTCACCATCGCACGCGAACGGACTCCGCCATGGCGACCCAGACCTCGCTCGACCTCCTCTGCATCAACACCGTTCGAACGCTCGCCATGGACGCGGTGCAGAAGGCGGAGTCCGGCCACCCCGGTACCCCCATGGCGCTCGCGCCGCTCGGGTACCGGCTCTACACCAGGCACCTCCGCCACAATCCGGCCGACCCGCGCTGGCCCGACCGCGATCGCTTCATCCTGTCGGCGGGCCATGCGAGCATGCTGCAGTACGCCCTGCTCCACCTCACGGGCTATGCGCTCTCGCTCGCCGACCTCAAGAACTTCCGCCAGTGGGGCTCGCCCACGCCGGGCCATCCCGAAGTCGGCCACACCGCCGGTGTGGAAACCACCACCGGCCCCCTCGGTCAGGGACTCGCCACCGCCGTCGGCTTCGCGATGGCCGAGGCCAACCTCGCGGCCACCTTCAATCGCGACGCGCACGCCATCGTCCGCCATTGGACCTGGGTGATCGCCGGCGACGGCGATCTCATGGAAGGGGTGTCGCACGAGGCCATCAGCTTCGCCGGCCACTTCGGGCTCGGTCGCCTGATCGTCTTCTGGGACGACAACCGGATCACCATCGACGGCGCCGTGGACGTCACCTGCTCCGACGACCAGGCCGCGCGCTTCGCCGCGCAGGGCTGGCAGGTGCTTCACATCGCCGACGTCAACGATCTCGAGGCGATCGATGTCGCCGTGACCGCCGCCAAGGCCGACGAGTCGCGTCCCACCCTCGTGGTCACGCGGACGCACATCGGCTTCGGCTCGCCCAACCGGCAGGATACCGCCAAGGCGCACGGCGAACCGCTGGGCAGCGACGAGATCAAGCTCACGAAGGCGGCCTACGGATGGCCGTCCACCGAGCCGTTCTTCGTTCCGGATGAAGCGGTGGCCCACATGCGCGAGTCCCGCACCCGCGGCACCGCCGTGCAGGATCAGTGGACCGCCGCCTTCGAGGCCTATCGCGCCGCATATCCCGCCGAAGCCTCCGAACTCGAGCGGCGCTGGGCGGGCAGGCTGCCGACCGATTGGGAGGCCAGGCTCCCGAGCTTCACCCCCGAGACCGGTGCCCTCGCCAGCCGGAACGCGTCGGGGATGGTGCTCAACGCCATCGGTCCGAGCCTCCCCGAGCTGATCGGCGGGTCGGCCGATCTCGCCGGCTCCAACCTCACGACCCTCAAGGATGTGGCCAGGTTCACCAAGGCCACCCCCGCCGGGCGGATCGTGAGCTTCGGCATCCGTGAGTTCGGCATGGGCGCCATCCTCAATGGCCTTGCCCTCCACGGCGGCTTCATCCCCTACGGCGGCACCTTCCTGGTGTTCGCCGATTACATGCGCCCGGCCATTCGCCTGGCCGCACTCATGGGGGTGCGCGCCATTTACGTGTTCACGCACGACTCCATCGGCTTGGGCGAAGACGGCCCCACGCACCAGCCGATCGAGCACCTGGCCTCGCTCCGCGCGATTCCCAACATGCTCGTGCTCCGTCCCGCCGACGCCAACGAAGTGGCGGAAGCATGGCGCATGGCCATCTCGCACACCACGGGCCCCGTGGCGCTGGTGCTCACGCGCCAGAAGCTCCCCTGCTTCGATCGCACGGCCGGCTTCAATGCCGTGATCGGCGCGCGGAACGGTGCCTACGTGCTCAAGGACGCCGAAGGCGGCGCGCCGCAGGTGGTGCTCATGGCGAGCGGCTCCGAAGTCGCCATTGCCGTCGACGCGCAGGCCATGCTCGCCAAGCAGGGCATTCGCGCGCGCGTCGTGAGTGCGCTGTCCCTCGAGAAGTTTGCCGCGCTCTCGGCCGACGCCCGCGCCGAGGTGCTGCCACGCGGCGTGAAGCGCATGGCAATCGAGGCCGCGCACCCCATGCCCTGGTACCGCTGGGTAGGCGACGACGGCGTCATCATCGGCATCGAGCGGTTCGGCGCGAGCGCGCCCTTCCAGGAGCTCTACCGTCAGTTCGGGCTTACGGCCGAGAAGGTGACGGAGCGGGCAAAGGCGCTGGTGCGAGGGTAAGCACCTCCTCGCTGAGCCACCCCTCGGTGAGCTTCAGCTCGACGGCCGGTCCCCGTACCGTGCCCGACTCGGCGCGCAGCTCCACCGGCACGTCCACCGGTAGCCCGCACAGCGCATAGCGCCCGCTTGCGCTCGCGAGCACCCCTCGATGGGCAGTTCGCTCCGTGCGGCTCGCTGCTGGTTTTCCACCGCTATCAAGCCACCATGACGCCATTATAACAATACTATGGCTATTCTTCGGCGCATCGTCGAGCTTGAGCGTTCCAATCACGACGCCAGATCCCGCTGGTTCTGCCAGCCAGGCCGCGCCCAACTGCGCGGCTGAGTCGGCGCTCGGCGGGCACAGGACCGAGCGCAGCGCTACCACCGGCGGGATCGCCAGGTCCACGCGAATCGTGTCGCCCGGCACCAGCGTCAGCTCGCGGCTTGGGCGTTCGAGGCCCAGTGCCGTCACGCGCGCCGCCGAGATCGTGAGCGTCGCCGGCGACGGCACGGTCAGCGGCTCCCTCACCAAAAACTCGAACCACCCATCGGCACCTGTCGTGACGACCCCCACACCCTCGAGGCGCACCTCCGCCCCCGAGAGGGCGCGCATCGTCGTACTGTCCGTCGCGCGCCCCGTCACGTAGGCCGACCGGGCGTTGCGCCTCGCGTCGCGCTCACTGAGCGCACGCGCTTCCCCTTCGCGCTCGCGCCACCCGGACATCGCCACCGATACCGCCCCGCCCACCCGCGGGCCGACCTCGCGGACTACCGGCATGCGCAGCACCCAGTGCGACACGAACCAGCGCCCGTTGGGAAGGCGCGCGTACTCCACCTCGCCCGACGCATCCGGCAACGACGACGTGCGCCCCGGCACCCGGTAGGTGATCTCGAGCCGCTTGAGGGCCGAGGAACCGGGATCGAGCCAGAGCGTCCCGTCGACGTCGGCCACGGTGTGCTGGGGCACGGGGCTGAAGGCGAGCCCCAGTTCGCGCGAGCCGAACATGGGCTTCCGCTCCACCACCGAGAAGCAGTGCGTGGCGAGGAAGCTCGGCGAGGTGAGCACCGTCGCATCCGGGGCGAAGTACGCCACCGAGTCGCCCACCTGCTGTACGTAGCCCTTCGCGGCCAGCTCGTCGGGGGGCGCCGAGAGGAAGCCCGCACCCATCCAGTTGCGGGTCGTGAGGCGGTTGCTCCCCAGCCGTCGCCGCAGCACGTCGAGTCGATGATCGCTGATGGTGAGTTCCAACGGCGTGCGACGCTCGCGCTCCGTGGCGGTGCTCGCTTCGAGTGCGGTGCGAATCTCCTGCCACAGCTGCGCCGTGCGGTCTCCCCCTTCGGGGTTGGTCCGGCACCGGGCATCGGTCACGATGCGCACGGCGTCGAGCGATTGCGCGCGCGGCGGGAAGCGCAACTCGACCGTCGCGGAGTCGCCGGTGACCAGGGTGAGCGGCTCACTGAATCGCGGAATGAACCCCACCGCGTCGGCGCGCACCCGCCAGATGCCGGCCATCGGGGCCTGCACCAGGAACGAGCCATCCGCCCCCGAGAGCACGGGGCTCACGCGCGTCGCCCCCTGCACCAGCGTCACCACGGCGCCGCTCACGGCCACGCGACCGTTCGCCTCGAGGACCCGTCCGCTCACCTTCTGCGCCGGGGCGAGCGCCGGGAGGGTCGTGAGCGCGCACGCGATCGCGACGGTGGGAACCAGAACACGCATTGGAGGAATGGTACGATATGCATGGCGCCGCCGCACGTGCCCGCACCGGGCCGACCCTCACCTTCGTGGCTCCGTGGGAACTCTCCCGCGCCGTGGCGCGCATTCCCCGTGCACCCCGCCCCGACGTCGTGGTCCTGCTGGTTGAGTCGGTGTCGAAAGGGGCGGCGCTCCCGTGGCACCGGCAGAAGCTGGTGCTGGTCGTGAGCGCACTGCGCCACTTTGCCGCCGAACTGCGCGCCGCGGGCCATGTGGTGGACCATCGCGTGGCGCCGTCGTACGAGGAGGCGATCGTGGATGCCGCCGCCGAACACGGTGCCCGCCGCGTGGTGGTCTCCGAACCGCGCGAGTGGCAGATGAAGGAGGAGCTGGACCGCGTGCGTCCGCGCTTGGCAACGCTCGGCATTGCGTTCGTCCGGGGCGAGGACCCCGGGTTCATCGCCCCGCGCGCCGCCTTCGACGCGTGGGCCGACGGGCGCAAGGAGCTCCGCATGGAATGGTTCTACCGCGACCTCCGCCGCACGCACGGCGTGCTCATGGAGCCCGACGGGCAGCCCACGGGCGGCAGCTGGAACTTCGACGCCGAGAACCGGAAGCCGTGGCCCAAGGGGCGCGCCGCGCCCGCGCGGATGCTGGTCGAGCCGGACGCCCTCACGCGCGAGGTGATGGCGCAGGTGGCCCGGTGGAAGGGGCGATGGGGATCGGTGGAAGGCTTCTCGCTTCCCGTCACGCGCCGCGCCGCGCTGGCACTGCTCGAGCGGTTCGTCAC
>JANLSF010000436.1:0-1595 GCA_031362285.1 Gemmatimonadota bacterium
CATGCCGCCACCGCCGCGCTCGACACCGCCAAGCACTCCCTCGCCACCAACAAATCAGCCCGCGGCATCATCGACAAAGACCTCGCCGTCGTCCAGCAGCGGCAGGGCAAGTACAAAGAACAGTTGATGCAGGTCAAGACCAACGACGAGTTCCGCGCGATGCAGCACCAGATCGAGGCGGCCGCCACTGAGATTGGCGTGCAAGAGGAAAAGACGCTGGTCAACATGATGGAGGCCGACGAAATCAACGCCGCCATCAAGAAAGCCGACGCGGCGCTCAAGGCGGCGCAGGCCAAAGTGAGCACGGAGCGCGCGGCCATCGAGCAGGACGTGGAAGCGCAGCAAGCGGTGGTGGAGAGCTGCGCGACCGCTCGCGCCGAGCTGGTCGCGGGAATGGACAACAAGGGCGCCATCGACACCTTCGAGCGCATTGCCAAGGTCCGCGGTACAGCGGTAGCGCGGGCCGAGGGCGAGCGCTGCACGGTGTGCCAGGTCCGACTCCGTCCGGTGGTCTTCGTGGCGGTCCTCAAGAACGATCAGATTGTCCAGTGCGACAGCTGCCAGCGCATCCTGTATTTCCTACCGCCAAAGCCTGCCGAAACCACCACGGTGTGACCCACATTCCTACGGGCCGCGAAGCCGCCCGCCCCACGAGCGCCGAAGGCGCGAGCCCATCATGATTACGGCCTTTTTCGACGGCGGATCCCGGAACAATCCGGGCCCGGCCGGGTATGGCGCCTACATCGTTGGCGATCAGGGCAATGTGCTGGCGGAGCTCCACGAGGGCATCGGCATCGCCACCAACAACGTGGCCGAGTACCGCGGTTTGATCGCGGCGCTGCAGTGGGCCGTGGACCACGACATCACCGCGCTGGCCGTGAAGGGCGATTCGCTGCTCATCATCGAGCAGATGCGCGGCAACTACAAGGTGAAGAACGAGGGCCTCCGGCCCCTCTATCACCAGGCGCGGATGCTGGTGATGCAGATCGGCAACGTCAAGTTCGAGCACGTGCCGAGAGAAAAGAACCAGGACGCCGACCGGTTGTCCAACGTCGGGATGGACCAGAACGGGAAGTAGGAAGTCAGAAGTCAGAAGTCAGAAGTCAGAAGTCAGAAGTCAGAAGTCAGAAGTAGAATGACCTCGTGATCACCCGGGGCATTCGCGACTTCGTGAATCGCGATTGGGAGTCGGCGCGGCAGAACAAGGACGCGTACTGGGGCGAGCGCATTGCCCGTCTTGGACCTCTTGAGGGTCTGCGCATCGCTGACCAACTCCGGCAGCAGGCGCTCCTGCATCACCCCGACTGGCCTCACGCCGACGACCGGCGGGAGGATCTTCTGTGCCATGTGCGCGTGGCCGAGCTTTTCCGCCGTGCCGGTACAACCCGCCGCCCTTGAACTTCTGATTGCGCTATCGCCCGTCCTCGCGCGCTGGGGGCAGTGGTACGTGTTCGGCGCACAGGCGGTCGTCGCGTACGGCTTTCCTCGATTGAGCGCCGACGTCGACGTCACGCTCGCGCTCACGCCCGACGATCCGGAACGTTTTGCAGACGACATGACGTCGGCGGGTTTTGCCCTTCGCGTCGCGGACTCCG
>JANLSF010000512.1:0-4914 GCA_031362285.1 Gemmatimonadota bacterium
ATCACGCCGGAGTCACGCGCGGTGGCGACGCCACGCGTGGGGGTGTTTGCGCCCGGCGCGCTGCTCACGCCGGCTCCCTCATGCCGGAGCCGTCATGCCGCGCGCGTCATGCGCGCCGCTCCGGGCGACGCGCGCGCGCAAGCGCGGCTCCGCGGCGTCGGAACCGCAGGCGGCTGCGACGGCAACGATCCGAGCGACGAATGGAACGAGGCGGCGCGGCAGCACGATCGCTCGGGAAGACGTGGAGAAGCGTCCGGCGGGCTGTCCCAATCAATCGCGCCGGATCCCCCCACGGCAAGGCGTGGGGCGCCGGCGCGAGGTCACTACCCGCACACCAAGGGGACGGCTACAAAGATGACCAGGCGCCGTCGTCGATGGCGGTGACGAGGCTCACCCGCACGGACGGCGCCGCGCGCTGACGCGCCTGGGGTCCAACTGGACAGGCGTGGTGCGCGCAGTACCGTACGGGATGCCGCCTGGTGCCTCGACCTCCCCGCCGTCCCTCGATCGCCTGACCGGCGTGCTGCTCGGCACGGCGCTGGGCGACGCGCTGGGGCTCCCCTTCGAGGGGCTCTCGGCGCGCACCTTGGCCCGGCGCGCCCCGACGCTCGATCGCTACCATCTCATCGGCACCCTCGGGGTGGTCTCCGACGACACGCAACACGCGGCGCTGCTGGTGGCGAGCCTGCTCGCGGGCCAGGGCGACCTTGAGCGCAGCCGGCATGCCTTCCGGCGGGCGCTCGGCGCCTGGGTGCTGTCGCTGCCGTGGGGGATCGGCATGGCGACCCTCAAGGCGTGCGGCCTCATCCTGCTCGGCGTGGAACGCTCGGGCCGCGACAGCGCCGGCAACGGCGCGGCGATGCGCGGCGCCGCCCCGGCCGTGGCGGCACCGTGCGATCGGGAGCGCCGCCTCGCGCTCGGCCGCATGGCCGCCGAGGTGACCCACACCGACGTGCGCGCCATCGAGGGGGCGTTGTTCGTGGGAGAACTCGCGGCCGCCTGCCTCGCACACGCCGGACCCGCTGCGGGCGGCACCGCGGCGGACGGATGCACGATCCGGCGCGCGCTCGTGCACGACGCGCTCACCGTGGTCACGGCGAGCGACCTGCGTATCGCCATCGAGGGCGCCGCGCTGGGCACCCGGCCGGACACGGCGCCGGCCACCGGGTTCGTGGTCGACAGCGTGGCCACGGCCGTGTCGGCCTTCGTCGCGCTCGGGGACGACGTGCTCGCCGCCCTCGGCGCGTGCATTCGCCGCGGTGGTGACACCGACTCGAATGCCGCAATCCTCGGCGGATGGTTGGGGGCGTGGCACGGCGCCGACGCGCTGCCAGCCACGCTGGTCGCGCGACTGCAGCCGGGCCCCTATGGCGAGGCCCACCTGCGCGCGCTCGCGGCCGCCGCGCATGCCGGGGCCGCGCCGCCCTCCACCCCGTACGTGCGGGCCGCCCTCTGGACCTGGCTGTTGTATCCGGTGATCATCGGGCACGGCTTCTACCGCCTCGTGCCGCACTGACCGGAACGGTCGCCCGCACCGGGGGTAGCTTCCGCACCACTTCCTCGAGGATGATGTTTGCCATGATGCCCGCCCGCCGTTTGATCGCCGCGTTGCTGGTCGCGCCCGCCGTCGCCCTCGTGCCACGCGTTGCGGTGGCGCAATGCGTGGTGCAGACCACGAGCGCCGAGGCGCGGCTGATGGCGTTCTTCGTCGTCCCCCTCGCCTTCTCGGGGGCGGTGCAGCCCGACCAGTTGCGCCCCGGCCAGTTTCGCGTGAGCGTGGATGCGGCACTCATGCCCTCGGCGGACGAGTCGTTGCGCCCCACGAATTGCTACGCATCGGCCAAGGGCGAGACCACGAACCTCGCGTCAATCTTCCCGCGGCCGCGCCTCGCGGTGGGGCTCCCCTTCAATCTCGAGGCGGAAGTCTCGTGGGTGCCGCCGCTGCAGGTGAAGGACGCCAAGGCCAACCTCGTGGGCCTCGCGCTCGCGTGGACGCGACGCATGGCCATCCTGGCCGGCGCGGGGGTGATCGTGCAGGCGCGGGCCCACACCATGATCGGCTCGGTGGAAGGACCGATCACCTGCAACATCGACGCGCTGCAGGCGAGCAATGCCCTCCCCTGCTACGGCAAGACGATCTCGAACGATCGGTTCACGCCCAACGTGTCCGGCGGCGAACTGGCGGTGGCCTTCGACGCGGGCGACTACGCCGTCTTCGGCTCCGTGGGAATCAACTCCATGGATCCGGAGTTCCGCGTGGACTTCGCCAATGGCGCGGGCTACGTGCCCACTCCCAGCGTGGACAACACGCAGATCAAGTTCGCCGAACGGTTGAACCGCACCGCGCTGAGCGCCGGCGCCACCTGGCGCATCTTCCGCGGGCTCGACCTCACGGGGCAGCTCTACGCGAGCCTCGACGACACCTCGATCTCCCGCATCATCTTCACGTACCACACCCGCTGACCCTTTCGGGTAGACTGTGGCATGGCCAACTGGATGATCTACGGGGCGAACGGCTACACGGGCGAGTTGATCGTGGCCGAGGCGCTCAGGCAGGGGTTGAAGCCGGTGCTGGCGGGGCGCAACGCCGGCAAGGTGCAGGCACTGGCGACGAAGCACGGCCTCGAACACCGGGTGTTCGGGCTCGACGACAGCGCCACGGTGGCGCGCGGCGTTGAGGGGATGGCGGTGGTGCTGCACTGCGCCGGCCCCTTCTTCCGCACCTTCGAGGCGATGCTCGCGGGATGCCTCGCGGCCAAGGCGCACTACCTCGACATCACCGGCGAGATCGCGGTGTTCGAGGGCTGCGCGCGCAAGGACGCCGAGGCGAAGGCGGCCGGCATCGTGGTGATGCCCGGCGTGGGGTTCGACGTGGTGCCGAGCGACTGCCTGGCCGCGGCGCTCAAGGCCGCGCTGCCCGGGGCAACGAGCCTGGAGCTGGCCTTTGGCGGTGGCGCCGGGACGAGCCGCGGCACGGCCAAGACGATGGTCAGCGGACTGGGCGAGGGCGGCGCGATCCGCGTGGGCGGCAAGCTTCGCCGCGTCCCGATGGCGTACCTCGTGCAGGAGGTGCGGTTCAACGACCGGCCGCGCACGGTGGTGACGATCCCCTGGGGCGACGTGGCCACCGCGTGGCGGTCCACCCGCATTCCCGACATCATGACCTTCCTCGCATCGCCTCCCTCGCAGATCCGCATCATGAAGCTCATGCGGTACCTCGGGCCGGTGCTGCGGCTGCCGTGGGTCCAGCGGCAACTGATGGCGCGCATCGAGAGCGGACCGGCCGGGCCCAGCGAAAGCGCCCGCGACAAGAGTGCGATGCAGCTGTGGGGACGGGTGCGCGACGCCGCCGGCACGATCGTGGAGGGGACGCTCACGGTGCCGGAGGGCTACACGCACACGGCGCAGGCGTCGGTGGCGGTCGTGCAGCGGATGCTCGCCGGCGGCGTGGCCGCCGGCTACCAGACGCCGAGCCTCGCGTTCGGCGCGGGCTTCGTGAGCACGCTGCCGGGGTGCACGCTCCGGGTGCCGGCCTGACCGATCCCAGGACGGCGCGGCCCGGTGAATTGGGCAACGCGCCGGCGAACCGTCAGGCCCGGCTCGTGCGCAACGCGTTGAGGATCACGGCCACGTCGATCGCCTCCTGCACGAGCGCCCCGAGCACGGGTGGCAGGAAGCCGGCGCCGGCCACGATCATCGCCACGCCCGAAAGCGCGAGTCCCCACCAGATGCTCTGCCGAGCCACCGACATCGTGCGCCGACCGATCTCGATCGCGTCGGCCACGCGGTCGAGCTCGTCGACGAGGATGACGGCATGGGCCGCCTCGGCGGTGATGCCGCCGCCGTGTCCGGCCAACGCGATGCCCACCGAGGCCGTGGCCAGCGCCGGGGCGTCGTTCGTGCCGTCGCCCACCATGAGCACGGCGTCGCCCGCCGCCACCATGGCGTGCACCACGGCGGTCTTGTCCTGCGGCAGCAGGTCGCCGCGGACCTCCGTGATGCCGAGGACCTTCGCCACCGCCTCGGCGTTGGGACCGTGGTCGCCCGAGAGGAGCACCGTGCGGGCGATGCCGAGCGTCTTGAGTCGCTCGAGCACGGCCGAGACACCCGGGCGGAGTTGATCGGCGAAGTGCACCACCGCCGCGGGGAGGCCGTCCACGAACACGAAGGCGCGGAGCCCCTCGGCCCGGTCGGCCACGGCGCGAAGCTCGGCCGCCCGGTCGGGATGGCGCTCCGCAAGCCAGGCCGGCGAACCGACCGCAACGTCGTGTCCGTTGACGGTGCCGGAGATGCCGCGGCCCGACGCTTCGATGGCGTTGGCGGCATCGGGGAGCGGCGCGGGGTCCGCGCGACTCGCGGCCGCCACCAACGACCTCGCCAGCAGGTGGCCGCTCTGCACCTCGACCGCCGCCGCGAGGCGCAGGACGGCGGCCGCGTCGAGGGCGCCGAGCGACTCCACGCGATCGACCTCCGGGCGCCCCACCGTGAGCGTCCCCGTCTTGTCGAACACGGCAACGGTGACACGCGAGAGCGCTTCGAGGGCGCCGCCGGTGCGCACGATGATCATGCGGCGGGCGGCGCGGTTGATGCCGCCGATGATGGCCACCGGCGTGGCAAGGATGAGCGGACAGGGCGTGGCCACCACCAGCACGGCCAGCACGCGCAACCAGTCGTGCGACAGCAGGTAGGCGAGCGCGCAGGCCCCGATGGTGACCGGCGTGAACCAGACGGCGTACTGGTCGGCCAGTCGCTGGAGCGGCGCCTTGCTCTCCTGCGCCGATCGCACGAGCTCGACGATCTTTGCATACAGCGAGTCGCGGCTGAGCTTGACGGCCCGCACGGTGAGCGGCGCCTCGCCATTGAGGGCCCCGGACGGCAGCGCCGTGCCCGGACCGGCGCGCACGGGCAGCGGCT
>JANLSF010000603.1:0-2827 GCA_031362285.1 Gemmatimonadota bacterium
TTCGCTCGTCTTTGCCGGCGACCTGCCGGTGGACCTGTCGCTCGCCACCGTCGACCGGTGATTCCGCGACGAGCCGCTCGTGGGCACGCAGGGTGAGCGAGTCGCCGGCGCGGCGCTCCCCGCGGGTGAAGAACCGCTCCACGAGCACGCTGTCGTTGCGGAGCGCGAGGCGGGCCACGGCGTCGCGCAGCTGGACGCCGAACTCGCGCGAGACGACCAGCCCGCTGTCGAGCGAGACCGTGCCATCGAACAGCGGCCGTTCGAGGCGGCCGCCCACGTTCACGTCGGCGCGCAGCACGCCACCGGCCTCGGAGACCACCGGAAGGAAGCGCGTGAGGAAGTTGAGCCGGAGCGAGTCGGACCGCAGCGTGCCCACGAGCGGCTCGTCGCGAAATCGCCGGTCGACGGTGGCGAGCGACAGGTCCACCGGCAGGTCGCCGGCAAAGACGAGCGAACCCTCCGCGCCTTCATCCAGGGTGACCGTGGTGGAGAGCCGCTGCGACGCATACTCGCCCGTGAGTCGCAGCGAGCCGGCCGCCGTGCCGAACACCGACACGTCCGCGGCGTCGAGCAGCGCCTCGATCTTCGGCGCCCGGCGGGTGCCCTCGAGCACGACGCGCGCGTTGAGCAGCGCCCGGGCGCGCGCCGGCACCTGGGTGGCCGAGTCCTGCACCACGAGCGGGAAGTCCTCGAGGCGCAGGATGCCCGACACGGCGCCGCTGTCCCGGCCGAAGCCGGCGACGAAGAGGCGACCGCCCTTCCCCAGTTCGGCGTTGGTCGAGTCGACCGTGAGCGTTCCCGGCCCGCGCCCCACGCGCGTGGGCGCGGAGAGCTTGATGGTGTCGCCGCCAAAGTGCGCGAACAGCGAATCGAGGTTCACCGTGATGGAGTCGCCGTTCACGTCGACGCGCGAGCGCGCGCTCAGCCGGTCATATCCGCGCTGGGCGGACGCCTCGACGCCGAGGACGTAGCGGTCGGGGGCCGCGGCCGTGAGCACCGCCGTCGCGCGGTCGAGGGGCTGCGGGCCGATACGGCCGCGCACGAACGCCAGCTCGGCCACCCCGGTGAGCGTGTCGCGCCGGTCCAGCCCCGACGCCACGAGGGTCAGCGAGTCGGCCCGCGTGGTCCCCACGCGCAGCCCATGCACGCCGGCCGTGAGCGAGGCGCGCAGCGAGTCCACGCGCCCGGAGAGCGCCGCGTCGAGGGCGAAGTCACCGCGCACCGTGTCGTCCCACACCAGCTGGGTGAACGACGAGGAATCGGCGGGCCGGCGGCGCGCGATGAGCGGCCGGACGGCGGCGCGCAGCCCGTCGAGGGATGCGGCCCGCAGCGCCAGCCGGAGGGTGTCGGTCACGCCGGCCTTGAGCCCGATGCCCCCGCGCCCGGCCAGCGACAGCACGCCGGCGTCGAACGCCAGCGTGTCGATGATCGCCCGCGCATCGGTGAAGCGCAGCCGCAGCGTACCAGCCGTGAGCCGGGCCGCACCGAACGTCGTCGAGTCCACGTCGAGCGCCACCCGTCCCGCCATGACCGGCAGCGAGTCGCCCTTGAGGTCGATCGTGGCGTGGGCATCGGCCGTGATCGGCGCCCCGGTCGCCGTGAGGGCCACCGCCACGTCGTGCACGCCCACGGTGCCGGACACCGTGCGACCCGGGGCGAAGTGCACGGCCAGGCTGCTGCTGATGGCCCCCACGGGCCCGGCGAGTTCGGTGGTCAGCTGCACCTGCTCGAGTCCGCCCCGCGCACCGATCGTTCCCGCGAGCGCGCCCACGCGCGCCACCGCCGAGTCGCTGAGGATCGTGGTGAGGCGGAGCGAGTCGGCGATGAGGTGCGCATCGTAGCCATCCACGCCCTTGGCCCCGCGATGCAGCGCCACGCGGCCGCCGATCCGCGTGACTCCCACGCCCTTCCGGTCGTACGTCGCGCGCAGGGTGCGCACCCACAGCGAGTCGCCCTTCGCGTCGATCGTGGCCGTGACGGCGGCGACGCCACGCGGCAGCCCCGCCTTGGGCGCGAGCGCGGCGATGAACGGCGCCTCGAGGCGCGGCGCGTCGACGGCGAGGCCCTGCATCCCCGTCCTCCCGGGCACCGACAGGTCGAACACGCCGTGCGCGCGGAGCGGCACGGCAGTCCTCGGTGCCCGCGTGTCCGTGAACGTCGCCTGTGCGTCGTCGAGCACGAAGGCGTCGAGCGCCCCGCCGCTCGCCTTCACCGTCCCCCTGAAGGCGCCCGCGAGGCCCAGTGGGAGCGGGAAGCCGAGGAAGGTCTCCGTCTCCTTCGTGCCCAGCGGGTCGAGCGTGAGCGCGACGTCGGTGATGCGCAGCCAGCGCAGCCCGACGCCGAACGTCACCGCGCCCAGGAGCCGCGTTCCACCGGTGCGCACGTCGGCCTCGCTGAGCGCGTAATGCACCAGCACCGGGTCGCGCGCATCGCTCTTCACCGTGAGGACGGCGCGTCCGCCCCCGTCCGCGGGAACCAGTGGCGAGATCCAGGCGATGTCGGCGAAGGCCAGCGTGTCCATGCGCACGCGGAAGTCGAGGCGGGGCGGGCCGCCCGTCTTCGCGAAGCGCACCACTCCGGCGGCACTGCCACGCGACTTGCCCACCGCCACGGCCCCCACGCCGACAACCGTCGAATCGCGGTACCAGCGCACCGATCCGCGGAGGTTGCGCAGCGGGAAGGGGGGGAACTGCTCGTCCGCATCGGCGTCCACCACGTTCACGCTGCCGCCGTCGCGGCCCGGCGCGCTCGCGTCGAGCGCACGCGCATCGGCACTGAGCGCCGACCACCGGTACACCTGCACCATCCCCTCGGCGGTGCTCGCCAG
>JANLSF010000612.1:0-1938 GCA_031362285.1 Gemmatimonadota bacterium
CGCAAGCCGGCACGGACAGCGCGTGCGTATCGATGCCGAGGAAGAGCGGACCATCGATGCCCGCGTGCACACGATAGCGCCAGATGGCCTCGCTGATCGCGAGCACGTGCGCTTCGGTGAAGGTGCGTTCGAACGAGCTGCCCCGGTGGCCGGAGGTGCCGAAGGACACTCGTTCAGCGGGCACCCGATGATCGGGGCGCTCGGTGTAATAGGCCGTGATGAGCTTCGAGAGATCGAGCAACATCGACGCCGGGCCAACCTTCCCCGCGAGCGCGCTGACCTGCATGGACTCCCCGCGGTGCCAGAAAAGTGGTGACGATGATTCCCCGGGGATGATCGCGCGAGGACGGTGATGGCGCCAGCGTCATCCGGCCCCCATCGTGGCGCGGAGGAACCCCCTGACACCCTCGGGCGCCTGCGGCCACGCCCCTTCGGCCGGGTCCCCCGTGCCTACTCCAGCCGTCACCGGACCGTCGTCAGCCCGGACGGCTCGGCTTCCACAAGGCGGCGTCGAGGATCGACCACAGGTGAATGAGCCAACCCAGGAGGAAGAACCACAACACCGCTGCGAGCGCAAACTGGAGGATTGCCATCCCGAGGCGGCCTTGGACCAGCTGGCCAAGGCCTGGGATGAAGAAGCTGCACACGGCCGCAATGACGTTGCCCGTCGATCCCTGACCAGCCATTGGTCCTCCGAAAAACTTGTGGGGCTTCACTCGGTGTGTGTGGACCCGCGCGACAGGCCGCGGACTTCGCGGCGGATCTGGCCACGGTTCAATCATACTGCGCTCGAGCGGCGCGTGAACCGGCCCGGGGACGTGGACATCCGCATCTTCCCCGAGGACGACGAGCCGGAGATGCTCGAGGTGGGCCGCGCCGGCCTCCGCCAGCAGTTCCCGACGTCGATGAACCTGGCGTGCTCGTCATCAGTGTCACCGACCCGCTCAACACGGTGTAGCCGCTGCGGTGCATGCAGGGGGTCGGCTTCCGGCTGGAGCGCACCGACTGCCTGGAGACGCAGGTGCTGCGGGCGGGGTACAGCTGGGAGTACTGCGGGGCGCCGACCGCTTGCGGCGGGCCCCGTCCGGCCGCACTGTAACGCGGTACCCTCCAGCCCCCGCGCCACATGCGTCCACCGTCCGCCAATCGAAGGCAGTTCCTGCACACCGTTGCCGGTGGCGCCGTGGTGGGGCTCCTGCCACATGGCGTGCCCGCTCCGGAATCGGCGACGGCGGAGAGCGAGTTCCTGCTCGACCCTGGGCTCGCGTACCTCAACACCGGGACGATCGGCCCGTGCCGCCGAGCGACGCTCGCAGCGACGCAGCGCGCCTGGGAGACGCTCGAGGCGAACCCGGTTGCGCACTATGGCCGGTTCGCGGGCGAGGCGCTGCTCGAGGACACGCGGACCGTCGCCGCCCGGTTCCTCGGCTGCGACCTGGGTGAACTCGCGCTGACCACCAGCACCACCGGTGGCATGAACGCGATTGCGCAGGGGTTGCGCCTCAAGCCCGGCGATCGTGTGCTGGTCACCGACCAGGAGCACGAGGGCGGGGTGCACGGCTGGCAGTACCTCGCGCGCCACGAGGGGGTGCAGCTCGACGTCGTCCCCATCCCGCGCGGCGAGTTCAGCGGGGAGGCACTCGTGAGTGCCATGGCACAGGGGATACGCACCGGCACGCGCGCCATCAGCGTGAGCCACGTGCTCTCCTCGACCGGGGTCCGGATGCCGATCGCCGAACTGTCGGCGCTGGCCCAAGCGCGGGGGGTGCTGTGGGTCGTGGACGGCGCGCAGACGGTGATCCGCCCGATGGCGCTCGAGGAGAGCTACCGCACCTACAACAACGGCAACGGGGTCGTGAAGCTGCCGGGACTGCTCGGCCTGGGCGAGGCGATCCGGTTTCCCGGGGCGGCCGGCATGGCGCGGGTGGAGGGGCACAA
>JANLSF010000621.1:0-8348 GCA_031362285.1 Gemmatimonadota bacterium
GTGCGCACGGCCAAGCTCGTGGCCGACCACCTGCGCGCGCTCGGGCTCGAGGTGCGCGACCATCTGGGCGGCAACGGCGTGGTGGGGGTGCTCAAGGGGGGACGACCGGGCGGCGTGGTGGCGCTCCGCGCCGACATGGACGCGCTCCCGGTGACCGAGCAGGTGGAGCTGCCGTTCAAGTCCACCGTGCGGACCAGCTACAACGGGCAGGACGTGGGGGTGATGCATGCCTGCGGCCACGACATGCACACGGCGATGCTGATGGGGGCCGCCGAAGTGCTGGCCGGCATGAGGTCACAGCTCACCGGCACCGTGCTGTTCCTCTTCCAGCCGGCCGAGGAAGCGCCGCCGGATGGTGGCGCGAAGGGGATGATCGAGGCGGGGGCCGTGTCGAACCCGGTGCCCGACGCGGTGTTCATGCTGCACACCACCGTACGCCCGGTGGGCGCGCTCTACATCACGCCGGGACCCTCGCTGGCGGCGGGGGACAACTTCCGCATCGTCATCCGCGGCAAGCAGACCGGTGGCTCGAACCCCTCGGGGGGCAAGGACCCGCTCGTCGTCGGCGCGCAGGTGCTGCTCGGCATCCAGACGATCGTGAGCCGCCAGGTGGACCTCACGACGGCGCCCGCCGTGATCAGCGTGGGCGCGTTCAATGGCGGGGTGCGCGAGAACATCATTCCCGACAGCGCCGTGCTGATCGGCACCATCCGCACCTTCGATGAATCGATGCGGCGCGAGATCCACGCCCGGCTCAAGCAGACCGCCGAGGGGATCGCCGCGAGCGCCGGGCTCACGGCCGACGTGAAGGTGATCGTGGGGTACCCGGTGACGGTGAGCGATCGCGCGCTGGTGGAGCGCATGCGCCCGGCACTCGCGCGGGCCGCCGGCGCGGGCAAGGTGCACGACATCCCGTGGATCATGGCCGGCGAGGACTTCGGTCGCTTCGCGACGGCCGCCAAGGCGCCGGCGATGTTCGTGAGCTTTGGCACGACGCCGCTGGGGCAGGAGTGGACCAAGGCCGGCCCCAATCACTCCACCACGTTCAACCCGAGCGAGGAGTCGCTGCCGATCGGGGTGCGCGCGTACGCGCTGCTCGCGGCCGACTTCCTGGCCGGCGCGAAGCCGCGGACCACGCCATGAGCGGCGACGCGCACGGGAGCACGCAGCGCCTGCTCGACGACGCGGCGGCACGCGCCACGCACTACCTCGCCGGACTGGCCGATCGCGCCGTGCGTCCGGATCCCGTCGCGGTCGACGCGCTCGCCTCGCTCCGGCGGCCGCTCCCCGAGTTCGGTGACGACCCGGCGGCCGTGCTCGCCGAACTCGACACGATCGGTTCGCCGGCCACGATGGCGATGGCGGGGCCCCGCTTCTACGGCTTCGTGATCGGGGGCGCGCTGCCCGTGACGGTGGCGGCCAACTGGCTTGCGACCGCGTGGGACCAGAACGCCGTGCTGTACAACCCGACGCCATCGGCGGCGGTGTTCGAGCAGGTCGCGCTCGACTGGACGCTCGCGTTGCTGGGCCTCCCGGCGTCGGCGGCCGGCGCCTTCGTGACCGGCGCGACCACGGCCAACGCCTGCGCACTCGCGGCGGCGCGGCACGCGGTGCTGGAGCGCGTGGGATGGAACGTGGAGGCCGACGGGCTGTTCGGCGCCCCGCCGATCACGGTGATCGTGGGCGGCGAGGTGCACCCGAGCGTCACCAAGGCGCTCGGCTTCGTGGGACTCGGGCGCACGCGCGTGCACCCGGTGCCGGTGGATGGGCAGGGCCGGATGATCGTGGACGCGCTGCCGTCGATCGCGGGCCCGACGATCATCTGCGCGCAGGCGGGCAACGTGAACACCGGCGCGTTCGATGACATCGGCGCGATCGCCGCGCGCGTGCGCGGCACGGGCGCCTGGGTGCACGTGGACGGCGCCTTCGGACTCTGGGCCGCCGCCTCGCCGCAGCTCGCGCACCTCGCGCGGGGGCTTGGCCACGCGGACTCGTGGGCCACCGACTTCCACAAGTGGCTCAACGTGCCGTACGACAGCGGGCTGGCCGTGGTGCGTGATGGCCATGCCCTCAAGGCGGCGATGGCGATCACGGCCGAGTACCTCCCCACCGAGACGCCGTTCCGGAACCCGGCCGACTTCACCCCCGAGCTGTCGCGACGCGCGCGCGGCGTGGACGTGTGGGCGGCGATCCGCGCGCTGGGGCGCCACGGCGTGGCCGAACTGATCGATCGCACCTGCGCGCATGCCCGGCGCTTTGCCGACGGGCTGCGCGACGCCGGCTACGAGGTGCTGAACGACGTGACGCTCAACCAGGTGCTGGTGGCCTTCGGCGACGCGGCCATGACGCAGCGCGTCATCAACGCGATCCAGGCCGAGGGGACGAGCTGGGCGGGGATCACCGTGTGGCAGGGGCGCACCGCCATGCGGATCAGCGTGAGCAGCTGGGCCACGACGGCGGCCGACGTGGAGCGGAGCCTCGAGGCGATGGTGCGCGTCGCGCGGGCCACTACCGCCGGCGCATGAGCCGCTCGATGTCCGCCGCCTTGCGCGGCGCGGCCGCCGAGAGGTTCTCGCGGCCGTTCGGTGTCACCAGCACCATGTCCTCGATCATGATCGCGATCCCCCGCTCCGGGATGTAGATCTTGGGCTCGATCGTCACGACCATCCCCGGCGCGAGCGGCACGCTCCAGTCGCGGCTGTCGGTGGCGTCGAGCCCGATGTGGTGGCCGAGGTCGCGCACGCCGCCCCCGAAGCGGGTGTAGCGCGCAATGCCGCCGTTGCGCGCCAGGTAGTGCGTGGGCGACGGCATGATCCCCCACACCTTGCCGGGCCCCATGGTGGCGATGTCCTCATGCCGCTCGAGGCCGTGCGCGCGGAACACCTGCGCCGCGGCGCGAATGACGTCGAGCATCATCGCGCCCGGCCTGATCGCGGCAATGGCCGCCTCCTGCGCCTCGAGCACGATGTCGTAGTACGTGCGCTGCTCGGTCGAGAACCGCCCCGACACGGGGAAGGTGCGACAGATGTCGCTGGCGTAGCGCCGCACCTCGGCGGCTCCGTAGTCGTTGAACACGAGATCGCCGGCGCGCATCACGCGCCCCACGGCGTCGTACCGCTCCCCCGTGAGGGAGAAGAAGGTCATGGTGTTGGGGCCGCTGCTGATGATCGGCGCGAACGAGGCGCGCGCGGCCCCGAGGCGCTTCCACTCGGCCTCGAGGATGCCGGCGGCCTCGAGGTCGTTCATCCCCGGTGCCACGCGGCGCATGAGGGTCACGAACGACTGCGCACTGATCGCAGCCGCCTCGCGCAGCGCGGCGATCTCGTGGGCATCCTTCACGAGGCGGAGCCGGCGCACGAGTGGCGTGACGTCGCGCCGTTCGCGACCCGGCAGCAGGTCGCCGAGCGCGCGTGCGACCTGCTGCTCCACCGGCAGGGGTCGGGCCACGCCCGGCGGCGCGTAGAGCGAGTCGGCGCCGAGCGGCAGGTACACGGTGGCCGTCGCGCCGGCGAGTTCACGGATCCGGGACGCCAACTCGGAGAGCGCATAGGTCTCGGCGATGCCCGTCAGGCGTGACGCACCGGCGCCGGGGGCGAGCCGGCGGCGTGGCACGTTCCACGACGCGCGCCGGAAGCCCGAGTCGATCATGGGGAACTGCGCGCCCGCGAACTCGAAGGTGTCCGGCAGGAAGAGCATGACGCGCACGGCGCCCAGAGCGGCGCCCGGCCGCAGGTCCGGCGCCATGGCGAGCACCGCGTACGGCGACTCCACCCCCGTGAGGTACCAGAAGTCGGCGTCCTGACGCGGAAGCTCGTGCTGGCCAACCAGGTGCCGGCCCGGCACGAGCACGACGGCGGGCATGGTGAGGTGCGCCACGCGCTCGCGCCGCGCCGCGTACGCCGCGGCCGGCACCAGCGTGTCGGTTTGCGCGCCGATCGGCCGCGCGCCTGCGGCCCACGCGATGGTGACGCACGCGAACGCGGTGGCAGCGCGGCAGCTTCGCATGCGAGTCCTGGTCTGAGGCGACGACAGGCCGCTGCGGGGCCAGGAGGCCCCGGCGGGTCCGACTAGATGACGAAGCGGGGGTCGGGCGTGGGCAGCGCGTCGAACTCCGCGCGCGCCGCATCGAACCCGGCGCGCCCGAGCTTGGCGAACGTGTACTGCTTCCCGAGCTCCACCCCCGGCTGGTCGAGCGCGTTCACGCCGTAGAGCTGCCCGGCGTACACGGTGGCCAGGCCGAAGAACATGAACAACGCGCCCACGTGCCACGCGTCCACGCTGTCCACCGTGATCGTGCCGCTGGGCCGTCCGCGACGCGCGAGTGCGCCGGCCGTGGCCTGCCGCTCGGTGTCGAGCAGTTCGCCCAGCGTGTGGCCGGCGAGGTAGCCCAGCTCCTCGATGTCGCCGTAGCCCGCCGGAATGGCGACGTCGGCCTCGTGGTCGGCGCTCGTGAGGAAGGTGACGGTCTTGTCCTGCGGGCCTTCCATGAAGAGCTGCACCTGCGAGTGCTGGTCCGTGGCGCCGAGCGCGGCCAGTGGGGTGGGCCCGACGTTCGCGCCCGCCGGCGTGATCTTCCCCAGCGATTCGGCCCAGAGCTGCACGAACCAGGAAGCCATGTCGCGCAGTGCATCGCGGTATGGCATGAGCACCTGCACGTTGCGCTTCTGCCTCGTGTCGGCGAGCCACTGGAGCACGGCGAAGGCGCCGGCGGGATTCTTCGCGGGGTCGTTGGAGGCGCAGCGAGCGACCATGTCGCCGGCGCCGCGAAGGAGGGCGGCGATGTCGATGCCGACGAGCGCCGCAGGGAGGGTGCCGACCGGGCAGAGCACGCTGAACCGTCCGCCGACGTTCGCCGGCACGTCGAGCGTGGGGATGTTGTCGCGCCGGGCGATGGCGCGCAGCGCGCCCTTGGCGGGGTCGGTGACGAACACGAGATGCTCGGACGGCTGGTGCGTGAGCTTGAGCAACCGGTCGCGCACGACGAGAAACTGCGCCATCGTCTCGGCCGTGCCCCCCGACTTGGAGGTGACGATGAAGAGGGTCGTGCGCAGGTCGAGCGCGTCGAGCAGGGCGCTGATGGTGCGCGGATCCACGTTGTCTAGGACGTGGAGGCGCGGCCAGCCGTCGCGCGAGGCGTCGGGAAGCCCGTTCCATCCCGACGGCCGGAGCGCGGTGCGGAGCGCGATGGGCCCGAGCGCGGAGCCGCCGATCCCGAGCACCACCACGTCGCGGTAGCGACCGCCGGCCGCGTCGGCGAACTGCTGCACCTGCGTGAGGAGGGCGCCGTTGGCGGGGAGGTCGAGGAAGCCGAGCGTGCCATCGGCGTGCTGGCGCGCGACGGCGGCATGGGCGGCCGCGAACCGGTCGCGCGCGCCCTCCCAATCGGACAGGGCGATGCCGGCACGGCCCGGCGCAGTGGCGATGAAGTTCGTGACGTCGAAGCGCAGTGCCATGGTCAGTCCACCCGGACAGTGAGGCCGTCGAAGGCCGGCGAGATGCCGCGCGGGAGTTCCGCCTCGAGATCGGCGTGCATGTGGTCGTGCGTGAGGTGCGTGAGGAACGTCCGTTCGGCGCCCACCGCCTGCGCCACGCGCACGGCCTCCGGGATGGACAGGTGGGTGGGATGCTCCACCTGGAAGAGCGCATTGAGCACGAGCACCTTCACGCCGGCGATGGCGGCGAGCACCTCGGCCGGCACCGACTTGGCATCGGTGATGTACGCGAGGTCGCCGATCCGGAAGCCGAAGCAGGTCACGTGGCCGTGCGGCACGCTGAACGGCAGGATCTCGGCGTCGCCGACGTGGAAGGCCGTCAGCGCCGTGAGGGGGCGGGCCTCCCCCTCGGGCTTCGAGGTGCCGGGGAGCGGGCGCATCTTCGTGTCGAAGATGTACGGGAACTTCGCCACCAGCGCGGCCAGCGTCTCGGGCGCCGCGTAGACCGGCAGGGGCGAGTCGCGCCGGAGGGTGATGGCGCGCAGGTCGTCCATGCCATGCGTGTGATCGGCGTGCTCGTGGGTGACGAGCACGGCCTCGACCCGGTCGATGCCCGCGGCCACGAGCTGGACGCGCAACTCGGGCGGCGTGTCGATGAGGATGCGCACGCCCCCGTCGGTTTCGACCACGGCGCCGACGCGCGTGCGCCGATCGCGCGGATCCGAGGAGTGGCAGACGCGGCAATGGCAGCCGATCTGCGGGACGCCGAACGAGGTGCCGGTGCCGAGGAAGGTGAGCTTCATCGAGCGGCCGTCGCCATCAGACCGTCTCGACCTTGAGCATGTTGGTGGTCCCGGGCACGTCGAACGGCACGCCGGCCGTCACCGCCACCCGATCGCCGGACTCGGCGAGGCCCCGCTTGCGGACCACCTGCTTGGCGATGCCGGCCATCTCCTCGTAGCTGTCGCAATGCGGCACGAGCTCCGGAATCACCCCCCAGACCAGCGCCAGTTGCCGGTAGGTGCGGGCGCTGTCGGTGAGGGCCAGGATGGGCACGCCCGGGCGGTGCGACGACACGGTGCGCGCGCTGAACCCCGACTTGGTGAAGACGATCGCGCACGGCGCGCCGAGCATGCCCACGGCGGTGACGGTGGCGGCCGCGATGGTCTCCTCGGTGGTGGCCTGGTGGGCGGCGTCGAGGCGGCGCTCGTCGCGGCCGCGGCGCGTCCAGTGCTGCTCGACCTCGACGATGATCCGGTGCATGGCGTCGACGGCGAGGGCCGGATACTTGCCCGCGGCGGTCTCGGCCGAGAGCATCACGGCGTCGGTGCCGTCGACGATGGCGTTGGCGACGTCGGACGCCTCGGCGCGCGTGGGGCGCGGGTTCTCGATCATCGACTCGAGCATCTGCGTGGCCGTGATCACGGGGCGGCTGCGCCGGTTAGCCAGCTGGATGATGCGCTTCTGCGCGAGCGGGACCTCCTCGAAGGGGAGCTCCACGCCGAGGTCGCCGCGCGCGACCATCACGGCATCCGTGGCCTCGAGGATCTGCTCGATGTCGCGGAGGGCGACGTCGAGCTCGATCTTGGCGACGATGAGGAGGGAGCGCGGAATGTGCGCGCGCAGCGCGATGATGTCCTGCGGGCGGCGCACGAACGAGAGGGCGAGGTAGTCGAACTCCTGCGCCACCGCGAACACCACGTCCTCGAGGTCCTTCTCGGTGAGGGCCGGCGCCGACACGTCGACGCCGGGCAGGTTCATCCCCTTGTTGCTCGTGAGGTCGCCGCCATGCACCACCCGCGCGCTCACCCGCGGGCGGGTGACCGCCTGCGTGACGAGCTCGATCAGGCCGTCGTTGATCAGGATCCGGTCGCCGGGGCCGACGTCGTCGGCGAGGGCCTCGTACGTCACCGGAATCTCGTCCCCCTGCTCCATCCCCTCGGGCACGAGCACGACCTGCTGCCCGACCATCAGCGTCCGCTTCTCCGGCAGGACGCCGATGCGGATGCGCGGCCCCTGGAGGTCGCCGAGCAGGGCGATCGGCTGGCCCAGCTCCTGCGCCAGTTCGCGCACGAGGCGCACCGTCTCGGCGTGCTGCTCGTGCGTGCCGTGCGAGAAGTTGACGCGGGCGACGTTCATCCCCGCCTGCATCAGCGCGCGGATCATCTCGCGCGTGCGGGTCGCCGGGCCGAGCGTGCAGACGATCTTGGTGCGCGGGTGGTACATGGCGTCCGCGGCCCTAGCGGCCGGCGGTGACCGGCGTCGCGGCCACCTTGCGGGCGAGGCCGGCAAGGAGGGTCTCGAAGCTCTTCACGAAGGCGGCCAGCCCCTCGGTCAGCAGCTTCTCGGTGACCTCGTCCATCGCGATCCCCTCGTTCGCGATCGCGTCAAGCGTCACCCGCGCCGCCGCCGCCGTGCCCGTGAGCGTGTCGCGCGACTCCCCGTGATCGCGGAAGGCGTCGAGCGTGGCCGGCGGCATGGTGTTCACCGTGTGCGGGCCGGCGAGCTGCTCGACGTAGAGGGTGTCGCGATAGGCGGGATTCTTGGTGCCCGTGCTCGCCCAGAGCGGGCGCTGCATGCGGGCCCCCTTGGCCGCCAGGGCGTCCCAGCGCGGGCCGGCGAACCGTTCCGTGAACAGGGCCCAGGCGAGGCGGGCGTTGGCGATCGCGGCCGCGCCCTTGAGTGCCGCGAGGCGTTCGCGCGTGGCGGCATCGGGGGCGGCGACCATGCGGGCGTCGAGGCGCTTGTCCACCTCGCTGTCGACGCGCGAGACGAAGAACGACGCGACGCTGGCCACGCGATCGATGGCGAGTCCCCGGGCGGCGCGCGCCTCGAGGCCGGCGAGGAAGGCCTCGATGACGCGCGCATGCGCCTCGACGGCTAAGAGCAGCGTCACGTTCACGTTGAGGCCGTCGG
>JANLSF010000697.1:0-2072 GCA_031362285.1 Gemmatimonadota bacterium
CGGGTCGCGCGCCAGCACTTCCTTGAAGATCGCGCGGTAGAAGGTGTAGTGCCGCGCCTCTTCCTTGGCCACGTTGCTGAGGACTTCGTTGATGAGCGGCTCGTGTTCGCCCGCCAGCTTGCCCGTGTTGGAATGGCTCACCTGCGTGGCGCGCTCCTGCAGGGTGGTGTACACGAACACCCGGTACGGGTCCTTGTCCCACGCCGGCTCGAACCCGGCCTTCAGGTACTCGAACTGCATCCGCTCCAGCACCGGGTTGTCGAGGACCCGGCTGTCGCGCGCGTAGTCGTGCAGCACCGCGCCGTGCCGGTCTTCCTCCGCCGTCCACAGGTTGGTCCACTTCGACCAGAAGCTGTCGCCGCCGAGATAGGTGGCAAGCAGGCGGTGGAAGTGCGGCAGCCCCTCCTCGGTGAGCAGGTTCATCGTGATGGCCACGCGCGCCGGGAGCGAGATGCCGACGGCCCGTTCGCGAAGCTGCTGCACGTACTGGTCGGGGTCGGTGTCCGGCGCGGGAGCCAGCAGTTCGCTCGGGAACCAGAGCACCCGCTTCGATTCGTGCGCGGTCATCAGGTCCTGCACCACGGCCTCGAGGTCGGACAGCACCTCGACGCGGGCGATGGTTTCGGCAGACGGAGTGTGCATCGGGTCCAATCGGCGTCAAGTGAACGAGCCCCCGCCGAACGCGGAAGGCCATCATGCAAACTACGCGCCCGGGCGCCAGACCGCTCGTCGGCGCTTCCCACCGCCCGCGCGTTCAGGCTACGTTCCCCCCTCTGCAACGCGCTGCCGCCTCCTGCAGGAGCACTCGCATGGTCTGTCGCCTGGTCGCCCGCGCCGCCCTCGCCGCCGCGCTCGCCGCGGTCCCGTTGACGTCGCCGCTCACGTCGTCGCTGCTGGCCCAGCGCACGGCCAAGCCGCCCCTGCACGGCCGGCACTGGGTGGCCGTCACCGGCAAGCCGCTCGCCGCCACGGCGGGCGCGATGATGTTCGCCAAGGGGGGCAACGCCATCGACGCCGCCTGTGCCATGCTCGGCGCCGTCACCACCATGTGGGACGTGCTGAGCTGGGGCGGCGAGACGCAGGCCCTCATCTACAACCCGAAGACGAAGAAGGTCATCGGCATCAATGCGCTTGGCGTCGCACCCACCGGCGCCACGGCCGCCTTCTACAGGGCGAAGGGGATGAACAACCCGCCGGAGTTCGGTCCGCTCGCCGCCGTCACGCCGGGCACCCCCGGCGGCCTCATGACGATGCTCGCCGAGTACGGCACGCTCTCGCTCAAGGAGGTGCTCGCGCCGGCGCTGCAGATGGCCGACGGCTACCCCATCGAGGCACAGACGGCCAATTCCATCGAGGCCAACAAGGCGCGCATCAAGCAGTGGAAGTACTCGCGCGCCATCTTCCTGCCGCACCTGGGGGAGAAGCGCGAGGCGCCGGTGGCCGGCGAGCTGTTCGCGCAGGCCGACCTCGCCGCCACGCTGCGCAAGCTGGTCGACGCCGAGCAGGCGGCCCTCAAGAAGGGGAAGAATCGCAAGGAGGCCATCTACGCGGCGTACGATCGCTTCTACAAGGGGGATATCGCCGAGGAGCTGGTGCGCGGCGTGCGCGAGGAAGGCGGGTTGTTCACCAAGGAGGACCTCGCCAACTGGAAGGTGAAGATCGAGGAGCCGCGCACCGTGAACTACCGCGGCGTCGACGTCTACAAGCTCGACGTGTGGCAGCAGGGCCCGGCGCTGTTGCAGGCGCTCAACATCCTCGAGAACGCCGACCTCAGGGGGATGGGCTACAACAGCGCGAAGTACACCACACGGTCTATCAGGCCATGTCGCTCGCCTTCGCCGACCGGGACTTCTACTACGGCGACCCGGCGTTCCCGCCGGCCTCGCCGGTGCAGGGGCTGCTGAGCAAGGACTACGCGAAGCAGCGCTTCACGCAGATCAACTGGGAGCGCAACGACGCGACCATCAAGCCCGGTGACCCGTACCCGTTCCAGGGCGGCACCAACCCGTTCGCCCAGCTGCTCGCCAACTGGAGCGTGACCGGCGCGCGCGCGGATCAGGCGAAGAGCGGCC
>JANLSF010000744.1:0-4989 GCA_031362285.1 Gemmatimonadota bacterium
CGCCAAGCGCGGCGAGGCCGGGGCCACGCTCGTGTACCTGCCGTTCGCCGCGGGGGCCGCCGATGTCGTCCTCACGAGCACCAAGTACGGCATCAACGAGACCAGCCACCTGATGCGCCTGTCGCCCATCGTCGATGGCGCGGTGCCCGTGGACTGGTCCCAGGGCGACGACCTCGAGATGGAGCCTGCATCGCTCGAGACCGCGCCGGCCGACGGGGCGACGTTCGCGGCCGTGCCCAAGGCCGCCGGCGACCCGAAGCGCTACGACAAGTGGACGAAGCTCTTCACCACGTGGGCCAAGGGAAGCCAGGCGATCATCCTCTGGCAGAGCAAGGAACTCAAGGCCGTGTCGAAGGTGGGGGAGAGCGAACGCGACTTCCGGGCCCGCCTGCAGCTCATGGCGCGCGAGTCGCGCGACGGTGGCGTCGAGAAGTTGCGCGGCAAGTACGCCACCAAGGTGACGGCGCTCGAGGAGCGGCTTCGCAAGGCGCGAGCCTCGGTGGCCAAGGAGCAGTCGGACGCCTCGGCGAGCAAGTTGCAGGCGGCCGTGACGGTGGGCAGTGCGATCTTCGGCGCGCTCCTCGGCCGCAAGACGGTGAGCGCCGTCAACATCGGGCGACTGGGCACCGCCGCGCGCGGGGTCACGCGGATCGCCAAGGAATCGGGCGACGTGGGACGGGCCACCGACACGGTCGCGGCGCTCGAGCAACAACTCGCCGAGCTGCAGGCGGAGGTCGAGTCGAAGGCCACCGGCCTCTCGAGTGACTTCGATGCCGAGACGGCGGAGCTCGTCGAGATACCGATCAAGCCGAAGGGGACCGACATCACCGTGCACACCGTGGCGCTCGCGTGGGCGCCGCACTGGCAAGGCGCGAGCGGGGCCACGCCGGCGTACTAGCGGTTCGCCCGTCGCTCCCCGCGCGGCCCGGGGGTTGCGGCGGGCCGCGCTGCGGACGACTGTTCCCATCGGTCAACGCCGGGCGATGCGGTCCACGGGGCGACCGACCACACTTCTGGAGGCAACATGATCAAGGAATTCGTCGACTTCCTCAAGCAGTACGGAGTCGTTGGGCTGGCGATCGCCGTCATTCTCGGTGCCAAGGCGAACGCGATGGTGACGGCATTCGTGGACGGGATCCTGATGCCGATCATCGGCGCCGCGATTCCGGGCGGGGCCTGGCGGACGGCCACGCTCGACGTGGGTTCGATGAAGTTCCTCCTCGGCCCCCTGCTGGGCGCCCTCATCGACTTCGTGATCGTGGCGGCGCTGGTGTTCGTGATCGCGAAGACGGTGCTCAAGCAGGACAAGGTCGCGAAGGTCTAGCGCCTGCGGTCCCGGCGGCGCGGCGTTCGTGGCCGCGTCGCCTCTGCACCGCCAGATCGGCTATGCGTTCGCGCCCGCGAGGACCCGCGCGAACATGTCCCGATCCACGTTCCCGCCCGAGAGCACGAACCCCGACCGCCGACCCCGCAGGGCCGGCGGTTCGGCCATCAGGGCGGCCAGCGGCGCAGCGGCCGCGCCCTCGGCCACGTTGTGCGTGTCGCTGAACAGCGCCCGCATCGCGTCGGCCACCTGGGCGTCGGTCACCTCCACGACGCGCGCGACCTTCCCCCGCATGGCCTCGAGGGCGCCTGGCACGGGGCTGCGACAGGCCATGCCATCGGCGAGCACCGTGCTCACCGGTGCGCTCTGTGGCGTTCCGGCCGCCAGGGAGCGTGCGTACGCCGGCGCGTGCGCCGACACCACGCCCACGATGTCGGTGGCGAGGCCCAGCGCATCGCGCGCCGCGATCACGCCGCAGATGCCGGAGCCGAGTCCGATCGGCACGTACACGGTGTCGAGGGGCGGCGCGCCGCGGAAGAACTCGAGCGCATACGTGCCCACCCCCTGCACCAGCCACGGGTGGAATGAGGGGATGCGATACCAGCCGCGTTCCGTGGCGAGGGCGTCGGCGAATTCCACCGACGCCTGGAAGTCGTCGCCCGACTCGATCAGTTCCACGCCGAGGGCGCGCATGGCGGCGTTCTTCTCGAGGCTGTTCCCGTGCGGCACGACCACCGCGGCGCGCACCCCGTGGCGCGCCGCCGCGAGGCCGATCGACTGGCCATGATTGCCGCGCGTGGCCGTGACCACGCCGCTCACCGCCGCGCCGCTGGCGGCGAGATTGTGAAAGAAGACGAGTCCCCCGCGCACCTTGAACGCTCCCACCGGGGTGTGGTTCTCGTGCTTCACCCAGACTTCCGAGCCCACGCGCTGGTCGAGCAACGGCCATCGCTGCTGTGGCGTGGGTGGGAGCACGGCGTGCACGATGGCGCACGAGCGCTCGAGGTCGGCGAGGGTGGGGAGGAGCGGTGGGGGGGCGAGGGCAGGCATGGGTGGACGATACGCACTGCGCCTCGCGGGGCCAAGCGACACGGGGGGCGACCGCCGACGAATCGTCGGTGCGGGGCAGCACGCATCCGGCGTCGCCTGACCGGTGAGCACAGGCGATATTCCGTCCATGCACGTCGTCCTGCTCTCCTGCGCGAAGCTGGCGGAACCCACGCCCTCGGATGCCCTGCTCGCCGACGCGCTGCGCTCGCGCGGCGCCACGGTGCAGCATGCCGCCTGGAACGCGGTGGATCCCGCCACGCAGGACGGACAGCTGCTCGTCCTGCGCTCCACGTGGGACTACTTCCTGCGGTTCGCCGAATTCACCGACTGGCTCTCGCGCTGCGAAGCGGCCGGCGTGTCGCTCCAGAACCCGGTGCCGCTCGTGCGATGGAACATGGACAAGGGTTACATGCGCGACCTCGCGGCGGCGGGCGTGGCGATGCCCGACACGCTCTGGTTCTCCCCGGGGGAACGGGTGGACCTCGAGGCGGTCATGTCGTCGCGGGGATGGGACGAGGCGGTGGTGAAGCCGCGCGTCTCGGGCACCGCGCACGGGACGCATCGCGTGCGTCGCGGGGCGTCGCTCACGAGGGCCGAGTGGGCGCCGATCGAGGCGGCGGGGGCCATGGTGCAGGCCTTCGTGCCCGAGGTGACGCAGGGCGAGTGGTCCCTCGTCTACGTGGGCGGGACCTACTCCCACAGCGTCCGCAAGGTGCCAAAGGCGGGTGAGTTCCGGGTCCAGCGCGACTTCGGCGGCACGGTGGAGCGGGGCACCCCCAGCTCGGCGGCGCGCGCGCTCGCGCGTGCGTCGCTGGCGGCCAGTCCGAGCGCTGCGGTGTATGCGCGCGTGGATATCCTCGAGACCGCCGCCGGGCCGCAGCTGATGGAGCTGGAACTCATCGAGCCCGAGCTGTTCCTCTCGCACTATCCCGAATCGGCCGGGCCGTTGGCCGATGCCCTGCTCGCGACCGCGCCCCGTCTCGCCGCACCTGCCCCCATCGCCCGAGTGCCATGACCAACGAATCGCTGCGCTATCCCGTCGGCCGCTTCACCATGCCCGGCTCCCTGAACGCATCCGAGCGCACCGCCGCGATCGCGACGTTTGCGGCCTTGCCCGCGCAGTTCCGCGCTGCCGTGGCCGGCCTCTCGGTGGCCCAGCTCGATACGCCGTATCGCCCCGAGGGGTGGACGGTGCGGCACGTGGTGCACCATGTGCCGGAGAGCCACATGAACGCCTACATTCGCCTCAAGTTCGCCCTGCTCGAAGATCAGTTCACCGTCAAGCCGTACGACGAGAATGCGTGGACCACCTTTCCCGACGTCGCGGTGGCACCGATCGAGGCCTCGCTGTCGATCGTGGACGGCGTCCACGCGCGGATGGTGACGATCTGGCGGCTGCTCACCCCCGCGCAGTTCGCGCGCACCATGCACCACCCGGAGAACGGCCCCATGACGCTCGATGACCAGCTGGCCATGTACGCGTGGCACTCGCGCCATCACCTGGCGCACATCACCTCGCTGCGCCTGCGGATGGGGTGGTGAGCGCCCGGCCGTTCCCCGTCTCGCGTCGCTCGGCGGTCGCGCGCCTCGCGCGGGTCGTCGCGGGCGCCACTCTGCCGCGCGCGGCCCACGCCGCAGGCGGGCCGGCGATCGCGGTCTACAAGAGCCCGAGCTGCGGCTGCTGCACCGCCTGGGTGAAGCACATGCGGAGCGCCGGTTTCGTGGTGACCACGCACGACACCGACGACGTCGACGCGGTGAAGGCGCAGCTCGGGCTTCGTCCGCAGTATGCGTCGTGCCACACGGGGGTCGTGGGCCGGTACGTCATCGAGGGCCACGTCGGCGCCGACCTCGTGCTCAAGCTGCTCAGGGAACAGCCCGAGGCGCTGGGGCTCGCCGTGCCGGGGATGCCCGTCGGGTCGCCGGGCATGGAGGGCGGGACTCCCGACCGCTACCACGTGCTGTTGCTCACGCGCGACGGCAAGTCCCGCGTGTACGCGGCGCGTTAGCCGATCAGGCCGCGGCGACCGCGGCCGGGGCGCCGCCTGCTAGCGCCGGCGTCGCCGCAGGCGCAAGACGAGCAGCAGACCGGGCGCGAGCAGGGCCAGCGTGGCCGGCTCCGGCACGACACTGGGCGGCGCCCCGAACGAGACGCGGAGGTCATCCATGGCCAGCATGTTGCCCAGCCCGTCGAGGGTCGGGTCGTTGATGCCGCCGCTGGCGTCGATCCGCACCGACGTGAGGTCGAACAGGGCGAAATTCACGAACAGCGGCGCGTCGTAGTCCAGCAGGAACGCGCGCGTTGCCACGAGGGTCGGGCCACGGTAGCCGGTGACCGTCACGCGCAGGCGCCGCGTCCACGCCGCCGTGAGCCATCCGTCGATCAGGTTGAAGCGCCCCACGGGCGCCGCAATCGTGCCCGAGAGCGCCAGCGCCGGGTCGGCGGCGAACGGCAACTGCAGGTAGCCGGTGTTCATTCCCGAGTGCGCCCCGTACCAGTATCCATTGCGGACGCTGCCCGGGTCGGACCCCCCGCACTCGACCTTGTTCATCGCGCCCCAGCCGCTCCAATCGAGTCCGCCGTAGCGGCCGATCGTGTTGTCACCGCATCCGGC
>JANLSF010000745.1:0-1625 GCA_031362285.1 Gemmatimonadota bacterium
TGCGCGCCACCACGGCCATGGGCGTCGGAGAGACGCGTGCCGCTGAGCAGCGCGGTTTCGATGGCACGCTTCAACTGCGTCCGACCGAGGTGCGACCGGGCCGGATCGAGCGTGCTCGTCCAGCGTCGCAGCTCGGCGGTCGGCCAGCCGTCGATGATCGCGTCGAGGCGCTCCCGCGGCCCCGGTGCCAGCAGCGGCGCCTCCGACAACGGCGACGCCAGCGCCCGCACGTAGAATCCCGTGCCTCCCACCACGAGCACCGGCCGGCCGGCGGCGCGCGCCGCGTCGATCCAGCCCGTGGCGGCGGCGGCCCAGCGCGCCGCGCTCCACCGGTCGTGCGGGTCGGCCACGTCGAGTCCGTCGTGGCGCACGCGCGCGCGCTCGGCGGCCGTCGGCTTGGCGGTGCCGATGTCGAAGCCCGCATAGAGCTGTCGCGAGTCGGCACTGACGATCGTGGCCCCGCACCGCTCCGCGATCGCCATGGCCACCGCCGACTTGCCCGCTGCGGTCGGCCCGACGATGACGGCGAGGCTAGCGTCGGCCAAAGCGCCGCTCGAGTTCGTCCCAGCCGAGGTGCACGATGGTGGCGCGGCCATGGACGTCGTGCGCCGGGAGGGTCGTCCGCGCGAGGTCGGTGAACAGGGCGCGCATCTCGGGGTGCGAGAGCACGTCGCCCGCCTTGACGGCGGCCTTGCAGGCGACCGTGGCCGCCAGCCGCTCATGCCGGGCGGCACTCCCCGCATCGCGATCGCCGGTGAGCGCGTCGAGCGTGTCGCGCAGGCATCGTTCGGCATCGAACCGGGGGTGCGGCATGGGCACCGAGCGCACGAGCAGCGTGTGCGCGCCGAACCCCTCGATCTCGTAGCCCAGTTGCTCGAGCGCGGCGCGATTCTCCTCGAAGGCGTCGGCCTCCGCCGCCCCCAGGTGCATGGTGAGCGGCAGCAGCAGCCGCTGCGCCGGCGCCGATCCCGACTCGAGGGTCTGGATGAACCGCTCGAAGAGCACCCGTTCGTGCGCCGAGTGCTGGTCGATGAGCACCACGCCGTCCTCGCGCTCGAACATCATCCAGGTGCGGCGCAGCTGGATGAGCGGCGGCACGGGGATCGCGTCGCTCGGCGCCGACGCGAGGGCGCGCGCGTCGAGACCCGTCGCACCGTCGGCGCCATCCGCCCCGGCCGTGCGCGCGTCGTGCGCGCCGAGGCCGTCAACGTCGAGCACGACCCCGTCGGCATCGGCGAACAGCGGCGTGTCGCCAACCGTCCGCCCCGGCGCGAGCAGCGCGGTGTCCTGCGCCGGCACCGCGAGCGCACCGAGGCTCATCCCGCTCCACTGACGGGCGCCCAGCCCCGCGGCCGCATCCACCGTGCCGAGCGCCTTGCGCACCGCCTGCTCGACGGTGCGCTCCACCGGCCACCGGTCGCGGAATCGCACCTCGGCCTTGGCCGGATGCACGTTCACGTCGACCAGTTCGCCCGGCACGACCAACTCCAGGAACAGCGTCGGGCGGACGCCGGCGGGAATCGTGGACCGGTAGGCGGCTTCGGCGGCGCGGACGAGTCCCGGGTCGCGGATCGCGCGGCCGTTGACCACGAGATGGATGCGCCGCGCGCGCGTGCCCACGTCCA
>JANLSF010000756.1:0-5478 GCA_031362285.1 Gemmatimonadota bacterium
GAGGCGACGCGCTTGGCCACGATCCCGTGCACGAACCGATTGCACGCGGAGTGGCCGAGCCACTTCTGTCCGCTCAGCAGCCGTGACACTGAAAGCTCGCTGGCATCGCCATAGCAACCGCGCGCGATCTCGCGCCAGAGCGCTTCCACGTCCACGCTGTCGCCCAGCCCGTCCTCGGTGCGCCCCACCTGCGCGATCGGCTGGAAAGAGATCATGAAGAAGGCGTCGGGGTTGTGCACGAGCCAGCGCACGACGTCGGCCACGCCACCGATGTTCTCCGGCGTGATCGTCATGGTGGTCGCGGCGCGGATGTTGACTCCGGTGGTCGCGCGCGCCGCGCGCAGCATGTCGGCGAACTCGGCCCGCAGCGGGTTGAGCTCGGCCTCGGTGGTCGCGCGCTTGTAGTCGCCCACGCGTCCGCGCTGCGTCGTGTCCACGTGGATGCTCACCTCGGTGAGCCCCCCCTCGCGGGCCAGCCGCTCGAGCAGTCCCGGGCGCCGGCGGAACGAGTCGCCGTGCGTCATGAGCATGGGAATCAGGTCGAGTTCGCGCGCGTAGCGCAGCAACTCGATCACCTCCTCCTCCGGACGCAGCGTCACCTCGCCGTCGGTGAGCTGGAGGTTGCCGGCCGGGCCCAGGACAGGGCGCAGGGCGCGCATCTGCGCCTTGATCGCCTCCACGCTCTCGGCCGGGATCTTGTTCGCTTCCTCGCCCAGGTAGCAGCCGCGGCAGGCGAAGTCGCAGCGCGGCATGGCGCCGATGGTCGCGCCGCAGCCGTTGCCCTGCCGGCCGAGCATCTGGTGCGGCGTGCGGAGCGACTCGGGGAGCCGGGACCAGTTCCGCTTGAGCAGGGCACGCGACTCGGCGAGCACCGGCTCGGCGAGTGCGGACCAGAAGGTGCGGCGCGCGGGGCGCGTCATCGGCGAGGGTGAGGGGAGGGCCACGACTTCATCCTACGAACCGGACACGAGCGGGCAAGGAGATATCGACGCTCTTCGATGTGATGCGAGCCCCCATCGGCATGTGCTCGCTTCCCCGGTACGCGTCCGGCCGACGATTGGATGGTGGGCGTGAGCCCCCATCGTGCGTCACGCGCCCCGGCGTCATCTTGGGGGATGGCCTCGTGGAGCGAGCTTCCCCTCAAGTACCGGCTCCTGATCGGGTTCTACCGCTGGCGCACGCTGACCAGCACGCCGTGGGCGAAGCTCGCGGTGCCGCTCAGGGAGGCACGCGTGGCGCTCGTGACGAGCGCGGGACTCTACCGACCGGGCATCGATCGCGATTTCGGCGGAGGTGATGGCGGGGACATCACCATGCGCCTCCTTCCGAGCGACACTCCCCTGGGTTCCCTCGTGGTCGGGCAGTCGAGCGACGCGTTTGATCGGACCGACGTCGAGCGCGACATGAACCTCGCCCTTCCGCTCGACCGATTGCGCGAGTTGCAGGCGCTCGGCGAGGTGGGGAGCGTGGCGCCGCGCGTGGTGAGCTTCAACGGCAGCATGCTCGCGCCCGGGAGGTTCGTGCGCGACACCGCGCCGCAGGTGGTCGAGGCACTCCGTGCCGACCTGGTGCACGCGGCGTTGTTCGTGCCCGTCTGACCCATGTGTACGCAGTCGGTCGGACTGCTCGCAGCGGAAGTGGAGAAGGCGGGAATCCCCACGGCGTGCATCGCCCTCGTGCGCAGCGTGGCCGAGACGCTGCGTGCACCCCGCATGCTCGCCGTGCCGTTCCGGTTCGGGCACGCGCTCGGACAGCCGAACGATGCCGATGGGCAGCGCGCCGTGCTGCGGGCGCTGCTGGGGCTGCTCGCATCGCCGGGGCCGGGACCCGTGCTGGTCGACTACGGGCCTCGCTGACGGCCACGGGCGCACGCCATCCCGTGCGACCACGGGGCGGACGTCGCTCAGTCCGCGAGCACGCGCCGCGCGAACGCCGTCCGCTGCACCACGGTGGCCGCGAGCAGCGCCACCCACGTCCAGGCGATGATCGCCGTGCCCCCAGGCACGAGCACGAGCAGCGCATACACGATGCTCGTCTCTCCCGCCTCGGCGAACCCCGGCGTGAAGGCGATCGAGCGATTGGTCAGGCCGCCGCGCGCGTGCCGCGCCTCGAGCAGCGATGACAGGGCGAGCGTCGAGGTGGACACGAGGATGTAGCCGATGAGGATGGCGACCCACGCCGCGCCCTGCGCCGGACGGGCCACGGCGAAGCCGAGGATCATCGCGCTGTAGGCGGCCATGTCGAGGGTGATGTCGAGGTAGCCGCCGAAGGCGCTCCCGCGCTCCGTCTCGCGGGCGAGCAAGCCGTCGATCCCGTCGAGCACGCGACTGGAGAGCCAGACGCCGAGGGCCGCCACCGGCCAGCCCAGGGCGAGGAGCATCCCGGCGCCGCAGCCGAGGAGGCACGCCACCACCGTCACCTGGTTGGGCGTGATGCCGGCACGCGCCAGCGCGCGCACCGGTCCTGCCGCGAGGGCGGGGAAGACCCGCCGGAATCGTTCGTCGAACATCGGGGGGAAGCTACCCGAACCCGGCGCGCGTGCCGTGCGACGTACGCGCCGGGCGGGGTGCTAGAAGCCCCAGCGGACCGACAGCTGCATCTGCCGCGGCGGGCCCGGGTTGAAGTTGTAGATCGGGCTGCCCACGCGGCCGGTCTGCACCCGGCTCCCACCGCCACCCACGCCGTTGGCGAAGTTCCCCCACGTGGTGGTGTTGAAGAGGTTGAACAGGTCGGCGCGGACCTCGACCAACTGCGCGCCCACCGACACCAGGTAGGTGACGCTCAGGTTGGTGTTCTCGTAGTGGGGCAGTTGCTCCACGTTGCGCCCGACGCCGAAGTAGCGGTCGTTGTTGCCGATGAAGCCGTTGCCGCGGATCGGGCCCGAGCCGAGCAGGTCGGCGCGCGACTGGCCCGCCGTCGACGTGGTGCCGGCCACGCGCGTGAACGGCTGCCCGCTCTGCACGTCGGACACGAGGCTGAATCGCCACGGCGTGAACGGGGTCCAGATGGCGCGCACGGTGGCGCGGTGGGTGCGGTCGTTGTTGGCCGCTCCCCACTCGCTGCTCGAGCACGGGGCGCCGGAGATCGCGTCGCGGTAGTTCGAGCCGAAGCAGTTGCCCTGCGTGGCCGAGAAGTTGATGTCCTCGGCGTCGTTCATCGCCCGCGAGAGCACGTAGTTGGCGTCGATGGTCAGCGCGTTCGCGAGCCGCTTGCGCGCGCTGAAGTAGAGCGCGAGGTAGTCCGCCTCGCCCCCCGACTGCGCGGCCGACAGCCGGCGGTAGCCCGTGGCGGTGGGGTTCTGCGGCCGGAACAGGTCGCCCGGGCACGAAGTGGCCGAGGCGCAGACCTGGTTCACGGAGTCGATGGGGCCGAGTTGCTTCTGCACGGGGTTGAGGTCGAGCAGGCGCGGCAGGTTCTTCGTCTTCGTGAACACCGCGTCGACGCTGAACCCCCAGTCATCCCCCACCTGCGTCTGGTAGCCGGCGGTGGCCTGGTAGCTCATGGGATTGCGCAGCCCGAGCGGGAAGAAGGCGAACACCTCGCGCGGCGGGAGTGCGCCGGCAGCGGCGAGGAGCGCCGCGGCCGACGGGCCAGCGCCGAACGCCGGCGCGCTGGCGCCGCTGAACGTCACCGTGGCGTTGCCGTTGGGGCCCAACTGCTGCGCGTCGGAGTAGATGGCATAGGGGAACTTGCCGGCGTACATCCCCGCGCCTCCGCGGATGACGGAACGCTGGTCGAGGTACCAGTTGAACGAGACGCGCGGTTGGAAGTTCGTGAGGTCGGGGGTGCTCTGGCCGCGGCTGGTGATGTCGTCGTAGTCCCAGCGCAGTCCGGCAATGAAGGTGAAGCTCGGCGTCACCTTCCACCGGTCCTCGATGAACGCCCCGTAGACCGTCTGCGAGAGGTTGACCTGCTGCGGGCGCGCGTCCACCGTGTACGACTGCACCTGCACGTTGCCCGGGATGTCGCTGTAGCGCACCGTGCGCCCCGCCGGCGGGTTGATGTTGCCGGTGTTCACCACGACGTAGGAGCCGAGCGGATTGGTGCCGGCGCCGAGGAGTTCGAAGCCGGAGCGCACGATGTCGCCCCCCAGGCGCAGGGTGTGGTCCGTGCCGAGCGCGGTCTCGAACACGTCGCGCAACTCGAGCTGCAGCTCCTTCTCGTCGAAGATGAAGTTGCTCGAGCCGACCACGGCCTGCGTCGCGAAGGCGGGGCCGGGTCCGACGATCGTCACCTGCGGCTTGCTGAAGTCGGACGCTGCGGGGGGGAAGTACCAGTGATAGGTGCCCACCTGCGCCGAGAGCGTGTTGCTGCTGTTGCCGCCGTCGAGCGAGGAGCGGTGCGTGAGGGCGTACAGCGCACCCACGCGCCGCGTGACGATGTCCGCCTCGGGGGTCACGACGCCCGAGCCGGTGCCGGCGCGATCGGTGATCGAGAAGGCCGCGCGGAACGTGGTGAACTGCTCCGCATTCCAGGCCTGGTCGAGCCGACCGTACAGCTTGACCTTCTGGCGACGCTCGGTGCCCAGGAAGGTGGCGAGCGCCGTGGAGCCCACGCGATCCTCGGTCTCATCGGTGTACTCCGCGGCCACCGAGTAGAACGCCTTGTCGGGGCGGAGGGCGCCGGAGAGGGCGCCACCGAGCTGGAACCGCTTGAACCCTTCCTGCTTGCGCTGCACCGCGGCCGCGTTGGATCCGAACGGGAGCTTGTTGTCGGCGTCGATGCCGGAGCCGAGCCCGGGGCGACCGTAGAGGAAGAGCTCGCCGTGGCGCACGTTGCCGCCGCCGCGCGAGAGCTGGTTGACCACGCCGCTCGGGGAGCGCCCGAACTCGGCCGAGTAGCTGTTCACGTACGCGTCGATCCGGTCGAGCCCCGCGAGGGGAAACTCGACGCGCGGGCCACCGAGGAATCCCTCGGTGTTGTCGAGCCCGTCGAGCAAGTAGGTGGTGTACAGCGCGTTCTGCGCGTTGAACGAGAGTTGGGGCGCATCGCCGAAGAAGCCCGACGACTGCGCGATGCCCGGGATGTTGAACAGGAGGGCGATCGGGTCGCGCGCATCGGTGGGAAGGGCGAGCAACTCGGCCTTCTCGATGGAGCCGCCCGTGGCTGCGTTCTCGGTGTTGAGGAGGGGACGTTCGAGGGTGGCGAGAATGGTCGTCGCCACCAGGCTGTAGAGCGGGGAGAGGGTGACGCCCAGGGGGCGCACCTCGCCGGCGGTGAGGGCGGTGAGCGACAGCTCGACCGGTCGGAAGCCGATGGCCGCGACCTTCACGGAGACGTCGCCGGCTGGCACCGTGAGGCGGAACCGTCCCAGCGAGTCGGCATCGGCCTTGTTGGCGCCGTCCCCCGTCTCGATGCGGGCGCCGCTGATCGGGCGGCCCCCCTGGGATCGGACCACGCCACTGACCGTGGCGTCGGTGCGCTGGGCGCCCGCACGGGCGGCGCCGGCGAGGAAGGCGGCGACGATGAACGCAGTGC
>JANLSF010000786.1:0-2757 GCA_031362285.1 Gemmatimonadota bacterium
CTCGCGACCCTGGGCAGCCGCGCGAATCCGTGGCACGTTGGGGCGCGCTCGGCTGTGCGCTGGAGGAGTTCGACATGGTATTCGCGTACCCGTGGCCGGGCGACGAGGCCATGCTGCTCGACGTGATGCGGCAGTACGGACGGCCCGATGCCCTGATGCTGCTGTACGGCGTGACCGACGGGGTGCGGGCGTTTCGCGGGGGCCGCGAGGAACGGCTGGGCGGCTAGCGCCGGCGCGCCGCCCGACGCCGGTGACGACCGCGGCCTACAGGAACCGCTGCAGCGTCCTCGGCGACGGCTTGTGCCCCGTCTGCACGAACCAGTTGTAGTCGCACGGCATGAACAGCTCCTCGATCCGCTCCGGAACGTCGGCGAACAGCGCGGCGTGCTCAGCGCGCACGAAGAAGGCGTTCACTCCCGTGACGTTGCAGACCACGAGGCGGTAGCCGGCGGGCACGAGGAGGTTCCACCACGACTGCAGTGAGCAACTGCTGAAGTCGTTCCCGGGCTCCCAGCTGTCGGCGGGGGCCAGCGAGAACTCCACCGGCGGCGGAAACTTGCCGTTGTACTCCACGATGAGGAGCGCCGGGCGGACGCCGCCTGCCAGGAGCCGCTCGACCACGTGGAGGTCGAACGAGTCGATGTCCACGGACAGGACGTCGAGCGCATCCGCGCGCAACTGCAGCGCCGCGAGCCCGGCGGTCACGTCGGTGACGATCGTGTCCGGCGCCACCCACTTCTTCACGAACCGGAGCCGCGTCGAACCCGTGGTGTCGGCGCACAGCTCCTCGCCACCGATCCAGAGGCCGCGCCAGCCGTGCATCAACAGCGTGAGCGTGTTGTTCTCCAGCCCGTTCCCCACCCCGATCTCGACGAACGAGCCCGGCGGCAGCCCGAGCCGCCGCACGATCTCGAGCACGATGCCGTCCTCGTCGTTCTGCGAGTAGTACTTCGCGCCGGCACGCAGCAGCGGATTGGCCGATCGCTCGGCCTTCCGTTCCCACCGATCCAGCACAAGCATGTCGAATCGGCGAAACATGACGGGGCCGTAGACGCGGCGCATCAGCTTGCCGAGGGCGCGATCCACCTGAACGTCGATGAAGTCGCTCAGTTTCGCGCGCAGGCGTCCAAGGAGCATGTGGCCCTCGACTCGGGGAACGTGGTGACTGTGGCGCCGAGTGACCGGCGGGTCCTCGCTCGCGCCCACCACCAGAATCTAGATGCGCCGGCCATGGTCCGTGATGATCCAGGGTCGCAGATGTGCGCCCGTGGGCGGCCTGCGGCCGGCGCCGGCGACCATGGGTGGCCGTCGTCGCCGGAAGGTGGCCCTGTCCGGCCACCTCGCGACCCTGGGCAGCCGCGCGAATCCGTGGCACGTTGGGGCGCGCTCGGCTGTGCGCTGGAGGAGTTCGACGTGGTGTTCGCCTACCCGTGGCCGGGCGACGAGGCCATGATGCTCGACGTGATGCGGCAGTACGGACGGCCGCACGCCCTGATGCTGCTGTACGGCGTGACCGGCGGGGTGCGGGCGTTTCGCGGGGGGCGCGAGGATCGGCTGGGCACCTAGCGCCGTCCTGCCCGCCGGTCCCATACTCTCCCCCTCACGCCAAATTACGTCTTCAAGGGGGAGCGCATGGCCGGCATGGCGCAGGGTGGCAGGGGACGACGCCTCCTCGGGATCGCGATCATCGTGGTGCCCTGGCTCCTCCGCGACACGATCGCGGTGGGCCTCGAGAGCGCCTCCACGGCCTCGCAGGCGATCAAGGTGGCGCTCGACGACGAGGAGGCGCGCCAGATTCAGGAGCGCGAAGAGCGCAGAACCCTGAGCCGGCTGGTCATGCTCGAACACAAGGTCGACAAGGTCGAGATCACCCTCGAGGACGACCCGACCTTCGACAAGGAGGTCCTTTCGGAGGGCGAGGATCTCAAGAAGAGCGTCGCCGGCTTCATCAAGCACGTGAAGGATCTCGAAATCGACGGCGACGAATCGGCCAAGGTGCGTGAGGCGGGGGAGAGCGCGACCGCCGCGGCCGGGCAGTTGAAGGAGTACGCCAACTCCGAGACGCCAGACGCGCAGAAGGATTCGATCCTGGCCCACTTCGACTCGGCCGGCCAGCACTTCTTCAACGAGATCAAGGCGCTCTCCGCCAAGGAGACCGAAGATGCGGAGACCTACTCCACGTTGGCCACGCTGTCCCGCATCGGCGCGTGGATCCTGACCGCGATCGGCGCCGTGATGCTGGGTGGCTGGAAGGCCCTGATGCGCGACTTCGTCGAGGAGAAGGTGACCGAGAAAGCCGACGACGCCTGAGCTGGTGCCTCGCCGGACCGCAACCCCGCCGCTACGGCAGCGGGGTGGCGATGTCCTGGCGCACCCCCGATGGCGAACGCGTCGTCGGACTCCCGCTCAACAGCCCGCCCAATCCCGCCGCGGCCGACGAGGACGCAAAGGTGTTGCCCACCGCGTTCGAGGCGGGAAGTCCCACGAGCACGATGCCGATGGCGCTGCCGCCCACTCCACCCGAGGCCCCGCCTCCGTTGCCGCCCGCGCCGCCATTGCCGCCGCTGCCGCCAGCCGCCGCGTCACCGGCTCCAGCGCCGCCTGCGCCACCGATCCCTCCGGCGCTCCCCGCTACGCCGGAACCGCCAGGCGCACCGTTACCCGCGGCGTTCGTGACGATGGTGTTGAAGCTGACCGTCACACCCGTGGAACTGGTGACAACGACGCCGAACGAGCCACCCCCGCCTTGGCCGCTGC
>JANLSF010000809.1:0-4675 GCA_031362285.1 Gemmatimonadota bacterium
CAGTCCAAGATCTTCGAGCCGTTCTACACCACCAAGCCGCCCGGGCGCGGCACGGGGCTGGGCCTGTCCATCTGCTATGGCATCATCTCGGATCATGGCGGCCGCATCGAGGTGGACTCGATCCCGACGAAGGGCAGCACGTTCCGCGTCATCCTGCCCGGGTCGGAAGGCGTATGACCGAGCCGCGCATCCAGGTGCTCATCGCCGAGAGCGAGCCGCAGCTCGGGGGCCTGCTGGAGACGTTCCTGGCAGGGCGCGGCTGCACCCCCGTGCTCGTGCGTGACGGACGGGCCGCCCTCGAGCGGCTCCTGAACGAGCCGTTCGACGTGGCCATCCTCGACATCGTGATGCCGGGCCTCGATGGGCTCGCCGTGCTGCGGCAGCTGCGCGAGGAACCCCTGCCGCCGGAGGTCATCGTCAGTTCGGGGATCGGCACGGTGGACACGGCGATTGCCGCGATCAAGCTGGGCGCCTACGACTACCTGCCGAAGCCGTACCGGATGACCGAGATCGAGGCCCTCGTGCGCCGCGCGTTCGAGAAGCGGTTGCTCGTGCGCGGCGAGGTGCTGCGGCGTCGCCGCCGCATCACCCCGGCCGGGCTCGGGGAGTTCCGCACGGCCACGCCGGAGCTGCAGGCCGTGCTCGCCACCGTCGAGCCACTCGCCGGCCTCCGCACCCCCGTCTGCGTCTTCGGCGAGCGCGGCACGGGCAAGGTGCTGGTGGCGCGCGCGCTGCACCGGATGAGCGGCCGCACGGGCCCCTTCGTCGAGGTGCGCTGCGGCGACCTCCCACCCGCGCGTCACGAGGCCGAGCTCGTGGGGCGCGAGGCCGCCGAGGCTGCCGAGCGACGCCTGGGAGCGGTGGAACTCGCCGCCGGCGGGACGCTCTTCCTGGCCGATATCGAGCGGCTCGAGGCGCGGGCCCAGCACCGCCTGCTCACCCTCATCGAGGACGGCACCTTCAGTCGCGTCGACGGGGCGCGCGTCAAGAGCGCCGACGTGCGCGTGGTCGCCTCCACGAGCCTCGCCCTGGCCGACGCCGCCGTGGCCCGCACCCTCCGTGCCGACCTGGCCGCACGGCTTGGCGCGCAGACGGTGGCGATGCCGCCCCTCCGCCACCGGCGGGGGGACATCCGCCTGCTCGCCGAGAAGTTCCTCACCGAGATCGGTGGGGTGCAGGGGCCCCGCCTCACCGACGCCGCCGGCGAGTCCCTCGAGCGCTACGGATGGCCCGGCAACGTGCAGGAGCTGCGCGTGGTGCTCGAGCGCGCCGTGCTGCTGGCGGGTGGCGCCCCGATCCAGCCGCGCGACCTGGCGCTCACCGAAGGGACCGGCCCGCGTCCGGTCCCGCAGCCCCCGACGTCGCTGGAGGACATGGAGCGGCGCCACATCGCCGAGGTGCTCGCCCATGTCGGCTGGCACCAGGGCCATGCCGCCGACCTGCTCGGCATCTCGGCCAAGACCCTCTATCGCAAGATCCGCGAGTACCGCCTCGAGCGCCCGCGCGCCGGGGTCCTCGCGCGATGACGGAACGCGACGCATGAAGGTGCTCGTGATCGAGGATGACCCGACGGTCGGCCAGTTCGTGAAGCGCGGGCTCGAGGAGCAGCGCTGGGGGGTCGACCTCGCGGCTGACGGGGAATCGGGCGAGCGGTTGGCCATCTCGCAGGAGTACGACCTCGTGATCCTCGACATGCGCCTCCCCGGCAAGAGCGGACTCGACGTGCTGCAGTCGCTCCGCGCGCGCGGCTTTGAACGGCCGGTCCTCGTGCTGACGGCGCAGGATGCCGTCGACGCGAAGGTCCGGACGCTCCGGGCCGGTGCCGACGACTACGTGACCAAGCCGTTCGCGTTCGAGGAACTCCTCGCCCGCGTCGAGGCCCTCGCCCGCCGCCCCAAGGCGATCTCGCGCACGGTGCTCGCCGTGGCCGACCTCGCCCTCGACCAGGACGCGCGCGAGGTCCGCCGCGGCGGCGAGCTCGTGGAGTTGACGCCCAAGGAATACGCCGTGCTCGAGTACCTCATGCGACACACGGGCAAGGTCATGAGTCGCACGCTCATCACCGAGTACGCCTGGGGATACCACTTCGACCCGGGCACCAACATCGTCGACGTCGTCATCACCCACCTGCGCAAGAAGGTCGACGCGAAACACGCGCAGAAGCTGATCGGCACCGTGCGTGGCGTCGGCTACGTCGTGAAGGGGTAGCGCGTGGCGTCCGTCCGCACCCGCCTGACCGTGGCCTACTCGGGCGCGCTCGCGGGCACGCTCGCCGTCTTCACCTTCGCCCTGCTCGTGGCGCGCACCGAGGGCAACTTCGCCGAGCTCCAGCGCTCCGTGGCGGAGCAGGCCAACGGCGCGCTCCGGGCCATCAAGCAGTCCGAGCTCTCCAACCAGCCGGTCACCGTGCCCGGGGACCGCCCCGGCGACCGGACGGTCAATCCGGTGCTCCGCATCGCCCTCGAGGGCGTGCCCAACTACCTCCTCGTGCTCGACGACACGGGCAAGGCGCTCTATTCCTCCTTCGCGGTGCGCCAGCTCTCGTACGACGACCTCTCCAGCCTCTCGCGCGCCGCGCTCCAGCTCTCGGCGCTCCGGCCCAGCGCCAAGGTGACGCTGCTCGACGACCAATTGCTGCTCGTCGCGCGCGAGGACCCGGCGGATCCGCAGCGGGGGCTCCGGTCCATGCGTGTCGTCGCCGGTGCCAGCGCGCGTCGCGTCGGCGCCATTCCCGCCGAGCAGTGGACCATCATGTTCGGCGTGGCGCCGCTCCTCGTCGGCGCCTCCGTCTGGCTCGCCTGGATGATCGCCGGCCGCGCCCTGCGGCCGGTCGATCGCGTCATCGACGAGGTCGAGGCCATCTCCGACGGGCGGTCGCTGCACCGGCGCCTTGCCGTCGAGGCCCGCGGCGACGAGCTCGACCGGCTCGCGGCCACCCTCAACGACATGATCGCGCGCCTGGAGACGTCGTTCGGGGGGCTGCGACGGTTCACGGCGGATGCCAGCCATGAGCTCAAGACGCCCCTCACGGTGATGCGCGCCGATGTCGAGCGGGCGATGCAGGTGCCCTCCGGATCCCCCGAGCAGCTGGTGGCGCTCGAGGAGGCGCTCGCCGAGTCGGCGCGCATGGCCGACCTCGTCGATTCGCTGCTCACCCTCGCTCGCGCCGATGAGGGCCGGTTCGAGGTGCACCGCGAACCGGTGCTGCTGGAGCCCCTCGTGCGCGACGTGGCCGAGACCGCCAACATCCTCGGTGAGGGCGCGGGAATATCCGTCTCGATCCCCGTCATCGAAGACGCCCTCGTGATGGGCGACCGGGTCCGGCTCCGGCAGCTGCTGCTCAACCTCGTCACCAACGCCATCAAGTACACGCCGGCCGGCGGCACGATCGAGCTCTCCCTGTCCCGCCGGATCGACGGGGTGACCGTGTCGGTGCGGGACTCCGGCATCGGCATCGCCGCCGCCGACCTGCCGTATGTCTTCGAGCGGTTCTGGCGGGCCGATCGGGCTCGGTCCCGGGCCTCGGAGCGGGGGGGGTTCGGCCTCGGCCTGGCGATCGCCAAGTGGATCGCCGCGGCACACGGCGGCAGCCTGAGCGTCACGAGTCGCCTCGGCCGCGGCAGCACCTTCACGGTGCAGCTCCCGCTGGCCCTCGACACCCCTCCCCCGGACGGCGAGTTCCTCACCCCGGACGGGGGGGGGACCCGGCGCGCCGGGGGGGAGCGGAGTATCGGCCTTTCATAACTCCGACTTCATCGTTTCCTAATCTTCGGGTCATTACGGTTTCACCCGGGAGGCCTATGTTCCCTCTCGCATTCGAGGTTCTTTCCCGAACCATTCCGCGGAGAATCAGCCCGGCATGTTCAACAACCTGATCGAAAGCAGGGCGAAGAAGCAGAAGATGGCGGGCACGACGCTGGTGTCGGCCGTCATCCACGCCGTCCTGATCGTCGGCGCCGTGTGGGCCACGCTCAACGCGGGGCAGAACGACGACAAGGCGAAGGTCGAAGACGTCAGCTTCGTCGACAACACGCCCAAGGACGAGCCGAAGCCGAAGGATGAGCCGCCTCCGCCCAAGCAGGAAGTGGCGTCGGTCGCGCCCCCGAAGGGCTTCCAGGTGCTGGTCGCGCCGGTCGACATCCCCGACGTGATCCCGGAAATCGACTTGTCCAAGAAGGCGACCGACGAAGCCGACTTCTCGGGCAAGGGCGTCGCCGGTGGCACGGGGAAGGGCGTCGGCAGCGGCCCGCCGGTCGACATGAACCAGCCCTTCTTCGAGTTCCAGGTGGAGAAGCCGGTCGTGCCCGCCCCCGGTGGCACCAACCCGCGGTACCCGGACATCCTCCGCTCCGCCGGCGTCGAGGGCGAGGTGCTCGCCCAGTTCGTCGTCGACACCACCGGCCGCGTCGAGAACGGGTCGTTCAAGGTCCTCCGTTCGTCGCACGACCTGTTCGTCGCCGCCGTCCGCAATGCACTCCCCGGCATGAAGTTCATCCCGGCCGAAGTCGGTGGCCGTCGGGTGAAGCAGCTCGTCCAGCAGCCGTTCACGTTCGCCATCCAGAAGTAGCCCCCACCTCTTCTTCCGTTCTCGGAGCAATCGACGATGGATCTCTCACTGATGGAACTGTTCGCCTCGATGGGCCTGTTCGCCAAGGGCATCGTCGCGGTGCTTGCG
>JANLSF010000837.1:0-1796 GCA_031362285.1 Gemmatimonadota bacterium
CGGACGTCGCGGCGCACCTCGACGCGGCCGCGGCCTCACGCGGGGCGCGACCAGCCGTGGTGCAGTGTGACAACGGCACCGAGTTCACGTCGCAGGCGCTCGACCACTGGGCCTACTGGAACCACGTGCAGCTCGACTTCAGTCGACCAGGGAAGCCCGTGGATAATTGCGTCTGCGAGGCCTTCAACGGCAGCTTACGGCGAGAGTGTCTCTCGCAACATTGGTTTGCCTCTCTCGCGGAGGCGCAGGTGATCCTCGAGACGTGGCGGCAGGACGACAACGATCACCGGCCCCACACGACGCTGGGGCTCCAACCGCCGGCCGTCTATCGACGGGCTGGCATCTTCGAACCTCGGACCGTACGGGTGATCAACTCGCGCTGACGGCTGGAGGAGAATCGGGGGCCCAAGCCTCGGGAGCAGGAGGTCGGAGGTTCGAATCCTCTCGCCCCGACTGACATGAGAGGGAGCCCCGCGATCGCGCGTCGATTGCGGGGCTCTCGCGTTTCACGTGACCGCCTGGAAGCCCCGCTACTTCACGCGCCGGAAGTCCGCGATCACGGGCCAATGGTCGCTGCCGTCGAGGTCGTCGCCGACCTCCACGTGGAACGCGCGCCAGCGGTCGTCCGTGAGCAGGTGATCGATGCGGGCGCGGATCTTGGGGCGATCCTTCTTGGTGGCGCCGTAGCCGAGGCCGGCGTCGCTCCAGGCATCGCGCCACCGGCCCCACTCGTAGCGGAAGAACACGCTCTCGGGCACGAGGTTGAAGTCGCCGGCGATGATCACGGGCGTGGTGTCCCCCTCGATGAAACGGCGCGCCTGCCGCGAGTGGATGCCGCGCACGATGTCGCTGGCGTCGACCCGAGTGAAGTTTCCCTCGAGGGCCGGCGCGAGCCCGTTGCGGGGCGTGGCGAGGTGCACGCCGACGATGTTGAGCGGACCATCGGGGCCCTTCACGGTGAGGCGCAGGACGGCAGCGGCCCCCCCGATGCCGGCTTCGCGCGTGGCGTCGTACCCCTGCTGCCGCATCGAATCGGTGCGCACGATGGGCAGGCGGCTCAGGATGCAGACCTGCCCGTGGACGCGCAGCGCGGCGTCCGTGACGGTGGCGAGCTTCTCGGCGAAGGCGTCATCGCATTCCTCGAAGACGGCGACATCCGGACTCCAGCGCGCGAGGATCTCGCCCAGCTGCGGGGCCACGTTCTTGCCGCCCTCCACGTTCCACGTGAGGACGCGGACGCTCACGCCCTCCGCGGGCACGAACCAGCGTGCAAACCCGACGGTCCACCCCATGACGGGACCGAGCACGAGCAGCACGGCCGCGGCCACGAACCACAGGTAGCGACGCGACCACTTCCAGACCAGCGGCGTGACGGCCACGAGCGGCAGCAGCAGGATCCATCGTGGGCCGTACGCCAGGAAGGTGGCTGGCAGCCAGCGATCACTGCCGAACCGAACAGCGACGAAGGCCATGGTCGCCCCCAGCACCGATGCTAGGGCGAGCCATGGACCGGGCGAGGGGATCTGGCGTTGCGCGCCGCACTTGCAGCGGAGCGTCTTGCCCGCGAGTCGCCATGGCACGCGGTGCTGACGTCCGCAGGAGCAGGTGACTCGAAGCATGGCGGCGAACTTCCTCGTGGCGGCGCGGTGCCGCTTGTTGACGGTGGCCACTGCCCGACGGGCTGCGGAAACTCGTCAGGATAGGAATTTGCATCGCGGTGGTGCAAGTATGGCGCGGCACTTCACGCCGCGCCACCAGCCCGTGTGCAGTCCATCGGGGGGTCTGTCGCCCGTCTG
>JANLSF010000477.1:0-2345 GCA_031362285.1 Gemmatimonadota bacterium
CGCGGGGGTGAAGCTGCTCGGCGGCACGAACGAGATCGTGATCGTGCCCGTGGCACTGCCGACGGGGAAGTTGCTGAGCGTGATGCGCCCGGTGGCATCGGTGAGGAGGGCACCGCCCACGCCGGCAATCGCACCGGATCCCGACGCGGTGGCGCTGATGGCGACGCCGATCCCTGGCACCGGCGTGCCGTTGCCGTCAAGGGCCCGCACGACGATCGACGAGGTCAGGCGCGAACTGCCTGCGCGCACGTACTGGATCGCACCGCTCTCCACGAGCAATTGGGGCACGCCGCTCACCGTTCCCGTGCCGGTGAACGTCACGGTCGTCGCACCCGGCGTGCTCGCGGTCGCGCTCACCGGTCCCGACTGGCTCGGCGTCCACGAGGTGGGCTGCGCGTCGCCGGCGCCGGTGGTCGCCACCGTGCCGCCGACGATGACGCTCGTGCCGCCCACGGCGGCGAAGGTGACCGTCGCGCCCGGCACGCCGTTGCCGAAGCTGTCGGTCACGCGGACGCGCGGCGGCACGGAGAACGGCGCCCCCGTGGGCGAGCTCAGGCCGTCGCCGGCCGTCTTGGTGATCGTCGCCGCCGGGCCCGGGAGCGCGGTGGCGAGGAACGTCTTGGGCGTGCCGACGCCGGACACGCTGGCCTGCAGCGACTGCACCCCCGCCGCGTTGCCCAGGGTCCACGATGTCACGGCGGCGATCCCGGCCACGTTGGTCAGGACCGTGGCCGGCACCACCGACCCGCCTCCCGCCGTGACGGCGAACGCCACCGTGGCGCCGGCCACTGGATTGGCGAAGAGGTCCTGCACTTGCACGGTGGGTGGCGGGGAGATCGCTGTTCCCACCGTGCCCGGCGGCACCGAGTCGCTCACGAAGACGATCACCGCCGGGCTGCCGGCAATGCCGGTCGCCGTGAACGTCACCGGCGTGAGCGTGGGCGCGGTGGCGGTGAGCGTGTTGACGCCGGCCACGACGCCCAGGGTCCAGCTCCCCAGCGTCGCTTGCCCCGTGACGCCGGTGGTCGCGCTGGCACCGGTGAGACTGCCGCCACCGGAGGCGATCGCGAAGGTGACGCTCACGCCGGCAATCGGGTTGGCGTTGGCATCGCGCACGGCCACCACCACCGGGGTGGCGAGCGCCGTGTTCACGAGCGCCGACTGCGCATTGCCGCTGACGATGACCACCGTGGTGGCCGCGCCCGCGAGGCCAGTGGCCGTGAAGGTCACCGGCGACACGCCCGCGGAACTCACCTGCAGCGTGTTGGCGCCGCTCGCCAGACCGAGCGTCCAGCTCCCGACCGTCGCGAAGCCCGACGCATCGGTCGTGGTGGTGCCACCGGTGACGCTGCCGCCACCGCCCGTGACGGCGAACGTCACCGCTGCGCCCACGACGGCATTGCCCAGGCCGTCGGTGAGGCGCACTTGCGGCGGCACCGACACGGCCGTGCCGACGATGGCCGACTGGGCATTGCCGACGACGATGGCGAGGGCCGAGGGCGCGCCGGCGGTGCCGGTGGCCGTAAAGGTGAGGACCGGCAGTGCACCCGCGGTGGCCGTGGCGCTGTTCGCGCCCGCGACCGCGCCGAGCGTCCAACTGGTGGCGCGCGCCTTGCCGGCGGCATTGGTGAGCACCGTGCCGCCCGCGATCGTCCCACCGCCACCCGTGACGGCGAAGGCCACCGAGACACCAGCCACCGGATTGGCGAAGGCATCGGTGATGAGGACGCCCGGTGCCGTATCGGTGGGGGTGCCGACGGAGGCGACCCGGAGGTCACCTCCATCCTTGACGATGACCGTGGCACCCGCGGCAGCGCCGCTGATGGTGAACGTGACCTGCGGCAACGCGCCGACCGTCGCCCGGATCGTGTTGGCGCCTACCACCGTGCCAAGGGTCCAACTGCCGATGGCGGCGAATCCATTGACGTCGGTGACCGGGGTGGTGCCCGTCACGCTCCCGCCGCCGGTGAGGGCACTGAAGTTGACGGCCGTGCCGGACACCGCATTGCCGCCGGCGTCAGTGACCCGCAGGCGCGGCGTGGAGTCGACCGCCGCCCCCACCGTACGCGTGATCGCGTCGCCGCGCACCTTGATGACCACGGCGGGCGGGCCCGCAACGCCGGTGGCGTTGAACGTCAGCGGGGGCAGGGCGCCGAGGGTGGCACGCACCGTGTTGGCACCCGCCGTGGCGCCCAAGGTCCACGCGGCGGGAGCCGCGATTCCGGCGACGTTGGTGAGCGCCGTGGCACCGGTGAGGCTGCCTCCCCCCGTGAGCACGGAGAACAGCACGGTCGCGCCGGCCACGGGATTGCCGAACCCGTCCGTCACGCGCACGATCGGCACCG
>JANLSF010000855.1:0-6118 GCA_031362285.1 Gemmatimonadota bacterium
CCTTCGGCTCCGGAGGCCGACGCTCTATCCAGCTGAGCTACTCGCGCTTGGGTGCGAACAAGGGAAACTAGGGGGGCACGAGGGGCGGGACAAGGCACGGCGGCGTCGCGTCGTTCGAACCTTTGCCCCTCGGCGGCTGTCCGACGGAAACAAGGCCGGACTCCGACGCTTCGGCCCCCCTCATGGATTGGAGACCGCCGCACATGCGACCCTTGCTGTCAGCGCTGTTCACGAACGTTCGCGGCCGCCTCGTGCTGGTGGTCCTGCTCCTCGTCTCCTCGGTCCCGGCCTTCGCCCAACACGGTGAGGGAGGTCCACCGGCTGCCGCGGCTGCCTTCACCGCGGAGCAACTGCGCGCCGACATCACCGCCTTCCGCGCCAACTTCATGGCGCGCGACAAGTCGTTTTCGACCGAAGCGCGCGCGGACGCCGGGCGGCGGCTCGCGGCGCTTGAGGCCGAGGGGGACAAGCTGACGCTCGTGCGCGTCGACCTCGTACTCTCGCAGGTGGCGGCGCTCGCCGACAACGGGCACACCCATGTGGCGCCCGGCGGCCTCGCGCTCCGGCACAATCGGGTCGCCCTGCGCGTGACGCCGTTCGGCGAGGAGTTCCACGTGCTGCGCGCCACGGATGCCACGGCCGAGTTACTGGGCGCGCGGCTGGTGGCGATTGACGGGCGCGGGATCGCGGAACTGCGCTCGGCGGCCCGCACGCTTTCGGGCGGCACCGCCGCCTGGCGCGACCGGATGGCGAATGTCCTGCTTGAGAGTCCCGAACTGCTGCACGCGATGGGGCTGGCCACGGCGAGCGATGCCGCCACCTACAGCTTCGTGCTGCTCGACGGACGCCGAGTGGGACGCCGCCTCGTGGGCGAGGTGGGGCGTGCCGACAGTCCAGTGGCCAGTGCGGGCCGCTGGCTCCTGCCCGTGCCGATGAAGGCGGAGGGTGCCGCCTGGCGCGCGCTGCTGCCGGCGGCGGAGGCGCCGTGGGCCCTGCAGGAGCCGGGGGTGCCGTTCCGCTTTCGCCGCGCGAGCGAGATCAACGGGTTCGTGGTGGAGCTGCGCCAGACGTCGGATGCCCCGGAGCGCTCGGTGCGCGACTTCCTCTCGGCCATGACCGACACGATCACGCGCATGAAGCCGGTGAACGTGGTGGTCGACATGCGCCTGAACGGCGGCGGCGACCTCAACAAGGCACGCGACTTCATGAAGAGTCTGCCGGCGCTCGTGTCGGGGCGCGTCTACGTGCTCACCAGTCCGTGGACCTTCTCGGCGGCGATCTCGAGCGTCGGCTACCTCAAGCAGGCGGCGCCGGACCGGGTCACGATCGTGGGGGAGGAAGTCGGTGACCGGCTGGTGTTCTTCGCCGAGGGGAGCGGGACGGCGCTGCCGAACACGGGGGCGCGGTTCGGGCTCGCCACCGAGCGTCACGACTATCAGGGCGGATGCCGTGCGTTCGCGGATTGCCACGGGCCGGTGGTGCGGAACCCGATTGCGGTGCCGTCGCTGGCGCCTGATCTCGTGGCCCCGTGGACGATCGAGGCCTACGTGAAGGGGCGGGATCCGGGAATGGACGCGGTGGTGGCGGCGATGGTGCGGCCCTGAGTCGGGGTCGCGGCGGTCGGCCGGTCCGGAAGCCGGCGTCCGTCAGGCGGACAGGGCGCCGCTCGTCTTCGCGAGCAACAGCGCCAGGACCGCGATCAACCCGACGAACGTCGCGAACACTTCCCAGTCCGGTTCCACGGGCGCCTGGCGGAAGGCTTGCCACGCCGCGCCCAGGCCCACGATCACGAACATCGAGTCGTGCGTGACGGCAAACGCCGAGGCGATCGCCAGCAGGAGCGCGAGGCGCTGGGTGCGCGCGAGCGCGGTCATGCCACGACCGCCATCGAGCTGCCACACGGGCAGGAGGTTGAAGAGGTTGATCCACGCACCGGCGTGCGCGAGGGCGCGCCAGATCGGCGCCTGCGTCCAGGCGAACACGCCCCAGCAGACGAGCGCGGTCGCGACGCCCCACACCGGACCAGCGAGCCCCACGCGCGCATCTTCGGCGGCACTCGCCGGGTGCGCCCTGAGCCGCACCACGGCGCCCAACCCGGGGATGAACATCGGGGCACTGGCCGGAATGCCGAAGTGCGCAAGCGCCGCCACGTGCCCCATCTCGTGCACGTAGATCGAGAGCACGAAGCCGAGGGCGAATGCCCAGCCGTACAGCTGCAGGTAGACCAGCAGGAAGAGCAGCATCGACCCCATGGTGCTCAGCTTGGTGAGCCCGAGCAGCAGGAGCTTGGCCTTGGTGAGGGCGAAGATGCCGATCGCGATGATGACGCCGCCGCCGCGCGAAAACCAGGAGCGCCGTGCGTCGGCCGGGCTCGTGACCGCCGCCGCGCGCGGCGCCTTCGCGACGGCCTCCGAGAGGGCCAGCACGCGCGTCGTGATGGTCGCGTGCTGCTGCGAGTCCTGGGGCAGGAGCAGCAGCGCCTCGCGCCACTCGCGCAGGGCCCCGCTGGTGTCGCCACGCGCCGATGCCGCTTCGGCGAGCGCGGCGAGTCGCCGGAGTTCGTCGGCGTGCACGAGCGCATGGCAGGCCGGGCACGCCATGAGCGACGGGGCGAGCTGGGTTCCGCACTTGTCGCAGAGGCGACCGACGGCGGCTGCGGTCACGCGGGAGGCGACGGCGTGCGGTCGTCGGCGGGCGACGCGAGCCGGAACGGCCCGCGAAAGGTGATCACCTGTCGCGCCGGCAGCTTCCAGGCCTGCATCAGGCCGAACCCGACGATGAGCGCCGTGATGAGCGAGCCCGGCAGTTGCGTGACCACCACCTTCACGGGTGCGATGACCAGGAGCACCAGTACGCCCACGACGAGCAGGGCGATGCTGCGTGGCGGTATGTCGGCGTTCGCGCTCGCAGCCACCGGCCCGGCGCTGTCACCGACGCCGGCCGCCACGGCGCTGTCGCTGGCGCCCACTGCGGCGGCGCTGTCCGTGCGGGCCGGCGGCGCGGGCGTGTCGGCGCTGCTCATGAGCATCTGTGGCACGTACGTGACACTGATGGCGAGATAGGTGAGCACCACCGCCAGCACCTGGAAGCGGCGCCCACCGCGGTCACGCGTTCCCTTCCGCACGGCCCACCCCACCATGAACCCGACGAGGATGGCAATGAGTCCCACCTCGAGGTTCAGGAAGTACGCCACGGCGAGGTAGATCGCGGCACCGGCCAGGGCGGCGCCCACGCCGAACAGCGCGGCCCGCAACATCGGGCCGGCGCCGGCGCGGGCGGTTGGTCCGTGCACGGCGTCGAGCGCCGTCTTGCACGAGCTGCACAGGACCTGACCGTTCGCTTCCCAGTAGTTCGTGCGGATCGCGGCGTGGCACTGCGCGCAGGTGGCGCTGGCGCGCCGGCCGTCGCGGGGCACGGCAGCGTCGAACTGGAGCGGATCGCCGGGTGGGGACGCGGCAGGATCGGTCATGGGTCTCGGGGCCGGGGTTGACGAGCCTCGCGATGTTCGCGAATGCTAGCCGGGTGGTCGTGCCCCCGGCAGCGGCGCACCGCGTTGCCGCCGGCGCGGTGCGGCTACATACTTGGCGCGACCTCTCTCCCCCAGGATCATGTCCAGCATCGCCGGTTTCACGCCGCACGCCGCGCGCGCCCTCCTCCTCGGCGCCGCCCTGTTCGCACCCGCCGCGCTCGCCGCCCAGGCCAGGCGCGCGCTCGACGCCGATGACCTCATGCGCATCCGGCAGGTCGGGGGCGTGGCGATGGCGCCCAACGGTGCGCGCGTGCTCTACACGGTGGCCGGGTGGGAGCACCCGGCGGCGCGCAACGACACCGTGCTCGGCGACCGCCACGACCGGCGCTCGCACGTGTGGATGGTGCCGTTCGGGGGCGGCGCGGCGCGCCAGCTCACCTTCGGCGAACGCGGTGAGACGCAGCCGTCGTGGTCGCGCGATGGTGGCACGATCGCGTTCGTCGCGGCCCGTGGTGCGGGCACCGGCGAGGATGCGCCCAAGCCGCAACTCTGGATCATGGCCGCCGACGGCGGCGAGGCCAGGCAGCTCACCACGCTCCGCGATGGCGTGGTGACCTACAGCTGGTCCCCCGACGGCAAGCGGATCGCCGCCGTCACGCCCGACACGCTGACGCGCGACGCCGAGGCCAAGCTCCGCCGACGTGACGATCCGAAGGTCTTCGAGGGGGACTTCCGGCTGAACCACCTGTGGGTGGTGGACGTGGAGACCGGGAAGGGGACCAAGGTGACGTCGGGCGCGTTCACGGTGCGCGGCGCACCGTCGTGGTCCCCCGATGGCACCAAGCTCGCCTTCGACGCGAGTCCCACGCCGATGATTCGCGACGACCGTCGCGATGCGTACATGGTGGAGGTGGCCTCGCGGCAGCTCGACCGGATCACGACGGCCGGCGAGTGCGAAGCCACGCCGCAGTTCTCGCCCGACGGGAAGACGCTGGCGTTCACGATCATCCCCGGCGAATGGAAGTCGCAGAAGGACGGCATCGCGTCGCGCACGCTCAGGAACTCGCAGCTCGTCACGTTCGACCTCGCCACGCGCGCCACCACGAGCCACGCGCAGCCCGGCTTCGACGTGAGCGTGGGGCAGCCGCGCTGGTCGGCCGACGGCAAGCACCTGTGGTTCCTCTCGGAAGACCGGGTGTACCGCAGCGTCTACGACTACGCGCTGGTCGGCAAGGCGTACACCAGGCTGACGCGCGACCTGCTCGTGGCCGGCGGCAGCCCGAGCGCGAACGGCGCGCAGATGGCGTTCGCGATCGAGACCGCCGACTGGCCGGCCGAGGTGCACGTGATGGACGCCGCCACCCCGCAGCCCAGGCGCATCACCACCACCAACGGCTGGCTCGCCGATCGCGCACTGGGCCGCAGCGAGGTGGTGCAGTGGAAGTCGAAGGACGGCAAGCCGGTGGAAGGGGTGCTGCTCTACCCCGTGGGCTACACCGCAGGCAGCAAGGTCCCCCTCGTCGTCTCGGCGCACGGGGGCCCCACCGCCGCGCACACCAATGGCTTCAAGGGGGGCACCGGCCCGGGCCAGACGTGGGCCGCGCGCGGCTGGGCCGTGCTCTATCCCAACCCGCGCGGCTCCACCGGCTACGGCGAGTCGTGGATGCGCGCCAACATGGGTGACTGGGGCGGCGGCGACTACCGTGACATCATGACGGGCGTGGACGACCTGATCAAGCGCGGCCTGGTGGACTCCACCCGCATGGCGTTCGAGGGGTGGAGCTACGGCGGCTACCTGACGAGCTGGGTGGTGTCGCAGACGGGGCGGTTCAAGGCGGCGATGATGGGCGCCGGACTGCCGTCGCTCCTCTCCATGGCCGGGACCACCGACATTCCCGGCTACATCGGCACCTTCTTCGACGGGCAACCGCAGTACGACGGCTCGCTCGTCAACAAGAACCTCAAGTTCTACCTCGAGCGCTCGGCCATCAGCTACTCCGACAAGGTGACGACGCCGCTGCTGATGCTGCACGGCGGCAGCGACGAGCGCGTGCCGATCGGGCAGCCGATGGAGTTCTACCGCGCCCTCAAGGACCGCGGGAAGACGGTCGAGCTGGTGTTCTACCCGCGCGAGGGGCACGGCTTCACGGAGTACTACCATCAGATGGACCGGATGAAGCGCGAGTACGAGTTCATTGCCAAGCACACCCTGCCGAGCGTGCAGCCGTAGGCGGGCGAAGTCACCCGCATCGTCACCTCGCCCGCGATTGCCGATCCCGACCCTTGATCCTCGATCACCCTTCGTCCCGACCGCCATGCGCCGCCTGCTCACGTTCGCCATTGCCCTGCTCCTCGCCGCTCCCGTCGTCGGGGCGCAGTCCGCCGTCGCGCGCGACGCCGAGGAGGTGAAGGCCACCCTCGTGAGGATGTGGGACGCGATCGAGGCGGGCGACGTGGACCGCTACGCCGCGCTCGTGCACCCACAGTTCACCTCGTTCGGGGAAAACGACACCTTCCTGAACGAGGGCAAGGCGTACGAGGTGCGCAACTATCGTGACTACCTCGCGCGTGCGAAGAACGTCCACACGGTGATGCATCAGGCGGAGGTGACGGTGAAGGGGACCGTGGCGTGGATCACCTACTACTGGA
>JANLSF010000873.1:0-1896 GCA_031362285.1 Gemmatimonadota bacterium
TGCGGAACACCTCGGCCGCGCACGGATAGGCCGAGACGAGGTCCCGGCCCATGCCGGGCTTCTGCGATCCCTGTCCGGGACAGAGCAGCACCACCTGCGGGGCCATGGCGCTCCCTAGAAGCGGTGGATCGCCGACGCCCAGGTGAAGCCGGCGCCGAACGCCACCATCATGACCGTCATGCCGGGCTTCACGCGGCCGGTGCGCATGCACTCGTCGAGGGCGATGGGCACCGAGGCCGCACTGGTGTTGCCGTAGCGATCCACGTTCACGAACACCTTGTCCATCGAGATGTTGCCGTGCCTGGCCGTCGCCTCGATGATGCGCAGGTTCGCCTGGTGCGGGATGAGCAGGTCGATGTCGTCGCCGGTCAGGCCGGCGTCGGCCAGCGCGTGGTCCAGCGCCTCGTTCATCGAGTACACGGCATGCTTGAACGTCTCGCGTCCGGCCATGCTCACGTAGTACGAGCCGTCGAGGAGCATCTCCGGCGTCGCCGGTTCCGCCGATCCGCCACGGGGCCGGTAGAGCAGCGACGCGAGGTTGCCGTCGGAGCGCATGAAGCGCGAGATGATGCCGCGCGTGCCGTCGCTCGGCTGCACGACCGCCGCGCCCGCGCCGTCGCCGAACAGCACGCAGGTGTTGCGGTCCTTCCAGTTGATCACGCCCGAGAGCTTCTCGGCCCCCACCACCAGCACGGTCTGCGCGGACCCCGCCGCGATGAACCCTTCGGCCACCGACAGCCCGTACACGAAGCTGGTGCAGGCCGCGTTGACGTCGAACGCGGCCGCCTTCTTGGCACCCAGGCGCGCCTGCAACTCGACGCCGCTGGCCGGCAGCTGCTTGTCGGGGCTGCACGTGCCGAAGACGATGACGTCGATCTCCTCGGCCGTGACCCCCGCGTCGGCCATCGCCTGCTGCGACGCCTCGGCAGCGAGGGAGACGCACGTCTCGCCGTCGCGGCAGATGTAGCGCTGGCCGATGCCGGTGCGGTTGCGGATCCACGCGTCGTCGGTGTCGATGCCGATGGCCGCGAAGTCCGCGTTCTGCATCGCGTACGCCGGGACGGCGTGGCCGGTCCCCGTGATCCGCACGTAGGGGCGCGTCATGCGGCCGGTGCCGTGAGGGCGAGGCGCAGGCCCACGTGTTCGCTCATGCGCGACTCGTGCACGCGGAGCGCGAGGTGGATGGCGCTGTTCATGGCCCGCGACGACGACGAGCCGTGGCTGATGATGCTCACCCCTTTCACGCCAAGGAGCGGTGCGCCGCCGACCGTGTCGTAGTCGAGCGGGGCGAACGCCTGCGTCACCAGCGCCGGGCTCACTCCCGCCGTGGTGAGCCAGCTGCCGAGCACCGGGGCCACGGCCTCGTAGAACTTGAGCAGCGCGTTGCCGGTGAAGCCGTCGCACACCACCACGTCGATCGGCCCGCGGGCGCTGGCTCCCATCGGGATGTCGCGTCCCTCGACGTTGCCCTGGAAGTTCACGCCGGCCGTGAGCAGGAGTTGGTGCGCTTCCTTCACCGCGGCGTTGCCCTTCTCCGGTTCCTCGCCCACCGACAGCAGCCCGACCACCGGGTTGGCCCGGCCGAGGACATCTTCGGCGTAGACCGATCCCAGTCGCGCGAATGTCACCAGCTCGGCCGCCGAGCAATCGACGTTGGCGCCGCCGTCGAGGAGGACGACCGGCCGCCCCAGGGTGGGCAGGAGCGTGCAGATCGCCGGGCGCGTGAGGCCGGCGTGGAGCTTGAGGAGCACCGTGCTCGCGGCCATCTGCGCACCGGTGTTGCCGGCGGAGACAAAGGCCTCGGCCTCGCCCTTGGCATGGAGCTCGAGCCCCACGAACATCGACGACTTGCGCTTGGAGCGGAGGGCGGCGGTGGGCTTCTCGCCCATGCCGATG
>JANLSF010000904.1:0-1843 GCA_031362285.1 Gemmatimonadota bacterium
CGACTTCCATCGCAACCTGCTGGGCGGCGGCATCTTCGTGTATCCGGCCAACAAGAAGTCGCCGCGCGGCAAGCTGCGCCTCCTGTACGAAGCCAATCCGCTCGCCTTCATCTGCGAGCAGGCCGGCGGTCGGGCCATCGACGGTCCGGGCCGCATCCTCGACGTCAATCCCACGGAGCTGCACCAGCGCACGCCGCTCTACATGGGCAGCAAGCTCGACGTGGACCTCGCCGAGCGCGTGCTCGCGGGGGCCGTTGCCACGGCGTAGGCGCTCGGGCGCCATGACCGACGTCGCCCCGCGCTCGCCCAGGACCGCGTCGAGCGAGACGCTGTCGCCGGCCGGGATTCCCGTCGCCACGGTCTATCGGCCGGGCGACGTCACCACCGACTACGCGCACGACCTCGCCGACCCGGGACAGTTCCCCTACACGCGCGGCGTGCAGCCGACGATGTACCGCGGTCGGTTCTGGACGATGCGGCAGTACGCCGGGTTCGGCACGGCCGCCGACACGAACCGCCGCTTCCGCCTGCTCCTCGACGCGGGGCAGACCGGGCTCTCGGTCGCCTTCGACCTGCCGACCCAGATGGGGCTCGACTCCGATGCGCCCCTCGCCGCCGGCGAAGTGGGCCGCGTGGGCGTGGCCATCGATTCCGTCGAGGACCTGCACGTTCTCCTCGACGGCATTCCGCTCGACCGCGTGTCCACCTCGATGACGATCAACGCGACGGGGGCCACGCTGCTCGCGATGTACGTCGTGTGCGCCGAGGAGCGCGGCATCCGGCGCGACCAGATCTCGGGAACGATCCAGAACGACATCCTCAAGGAGTACGTGGCGCGGGGGACGTACGTCTTTCCGCCCGAGCCCTCGCTGGCGCTCATCGCCGAGACCTTCCGCTTCTGCGCCGCCGAGGCGCCCAACTGGAACCCGATCTCGATCTCGGGCTACCACATCCGCGAGGCGGGATCGACGGCGGTGCAGGAAGTGGCCTTCACGATGGCCAACACCCTGGAGTACGTGCGGCGCGCGCTCGCCAGCGGGCTCGACCTCGAGAGCTTCGCCCCGCGGCTCTCGTTCTTCTTCGCCTGCCACAGCGACCTGTTCGAGGAAGTCGCCAAGTTCCGCGCGGCGCGCCGGCTCTATGCGCGCCTCATGCGCGAGACGTTCGGCGCCAGCGATGCCAGCGCGCGGCTCCGCTTCCACACCCAGACGGGCGGCGTGACGCTCACCGCGCAGCAGCCGCTCAACAACGTGGTCCGCGTGGCCGTGCAGACCCTGGCCGCCACGCTCGGCGGCACGCAGTCGCTCCACACCAATGGTTACGACGAAGCGCTGGCGCTGCCGAGTGCCGCCGCCGCCACGCTCGCGCTCCGCACGCAGCAGGTGGTGGCGTACGAGAGCGGCGTGGCGCAGACGGTCGACCCGCTGGCCGGCTCCTACTACGTCGAGCACCTCACCGACGAGATCGAGCGGCAGGCCCGCGCGCTGCTCGACCGCGTCGAGGCCATGGGCGGCTCGGCCAAGGCCATCGGCACCGGCTTCTTCGAGGAGGAGATCGCGCGCAGCGCGTACGAGTTCCAGCTCAAGGTGGAGAGCGGGGCGACGACGATCATCGGCGTGAACAAGTTCGCCGATGGCGAAGAGCCGCCGATGATGCCGGTGCCCGACTACTCGCAGCTCGAACGGGAGCAGGTGGCTCGGCTGGCCACGTTGCGCGCCACGCGCGATGGCGTCGAGGTGGCACGCTGCCTGGCCGCGCTGGGCGAGGCGGCCCGGGCCGTGATGGCGCCCGCCGGCGGCGCCAGGGCGCCGCACCTGATGCCGCTGCTCATCGACGCCGTGCG
>JANLSF010000905.1:0-1630 GCA_031362285.1 Gemmatimonadota bacterium
TACTACAGTTGCAAGTCACCGTTGGCGCGCCCGATAGTGCCCGCGCCGTGCCGTGGCCTGATGTTGCCGGCGCCAGCGGGAGCAGGCGATCACGAGCACCGGGTCGGGCGGAGGGTGCTGCCAGGCGAGGCGCGTGAGCAGATGGCGGATTTCCGGCACGCTGAGGGGGATCAGCGGCGCACCGCGCGGCGCCCCTTTTTCTGCGGCCGGTGCCGCGCCCGCAGGGCCGCGAGCACGGCATGGGCGTACAGCGTCAGGGTCATGAAGCGGTTCCACGCGGCGTACGTGCGCACTTCGTACTCGTCCAGGCCGACTTCCTGTTTGCTCGTTTCAAAGCCCTGCTCGATCGCCCACCGTCGGCCCGCGACGCGCGCGAGGGTGTCCAGCGGGACGGCGTGCCGCGTGAACACGACGTAGTACGCCCGCTCCCCGGTCCGCGGGTGCCGACGGATCAGGAGCGCGTGGTGCCCGGCGGCACCAATCCGCGCGAGCGGCACGACGGCCCAGTCATACGTCCGCGGCCCCTTGCTCCCCGCCCCGGCGCTGCGGCGGTGCCACGCCGTGCGGGGCAGCGCATCGGCGAGCCGATCGGCGCGCAGCTGGGCAGGGGCGTGGTCGGCCCACGCCCACACGTGCTCCGTCGCCCGCACGGCGACGAGGAAGGGTTGTTGCACGGCCTCCAGCCACTGCCGGAGGGCGCGATCGCTGCCATAGACCTCATCGCCGAGCACCCACGTCGGGCGGAGGCCGCCCGCAAACGCCCGCGCGAGCATGGCCTGCGCCAGCTGCGGCTTGGTGCGAAAGCGCACGTGGTCCGGGATGCCCGCCTCCCGGCAGCGCGCCCGATCCGCGCACCAGGAGTCGGGCACGTAGAGTTCGCGATCCACGAAGGCGTGCCCACGCGCCGTCGCGTACGCCAGGAACACCCCGATCTGACAATTCTCGATCCGACCCGCCGTCCCACTGTACTGGCGCTGCACCCCCGCCGACTTGGTCCCCTTCTTCAGGAAGCCCGTCTCATCCACGATGAGCACGCCGTCGGTCGCCCCCAGCGAGGCGAGGACGTAGCGCCGGAGGTCCTGCTGCACGGCCTCCACATCCCACGCCGCGCTCGCCACGAGCCGCTGCATCCCGTACGGCGTCGCCTCGCGCGCCACCTCGGCCAGTTGCCAGCCATTCCGCCGACCGTCCCCGGCGACCGTCGCGTGCAAGAAGCGGCTCAGCCGCCTGCGCGATTCGGGCCGCGGAACGAAGGCGCCGATCCGCGCCGCCACCGCGCTCAGCTCGCGGGCCCACGTGGTCGCCATCTGCTGCTCCTGCATCGGTCCGCTCCGGTCGCCGTTACTCCGCAGACGAGGCAGACGTCATACTTGCAACTGTAGTACTAAATCGGGGCAAGCTCAGACACCGCGGCCGGCGCTCCTCGTGCTGGCGCTGCCGGCCGTCGTGAACGCCGCCGCGTTTGCCCGCGTGTGCTTTCTGACGTAGCATTGGCGGGACATGAAGCGGGTTCTGCGCTTGGTCGGACGCATCTTCGTGCTGCTCCTGATCGCGATGACCGCCCTCGGTCTCGTCGCGGCGGCGCGCGCGTTCCAGGTGGTCGACGCCGGCAACGGGCCCGCGTACTGGG
>JANLSF010000932.1:0-5436 GCA_031362285.1 Gemmatimonadota bacterium
AGCCGCTCCCGCCGAGCGCGATGCGCGGGTTGCGCGCCCCGTCGAGCAGCAACGACATCTAGCCGATCTCGAGGTCGAGCCCCACGAACGCCCACACGTCGGCCCGCTGCAACTGGAGCACGAAGCTCGGCTTGGCCTCGATGAAGTGCGGATCCTGGTAGCCCTCGCCGATGTGGGCGGCGACGATCCGGTCGCCGCCGACCGCCTTGGCGATGTCGTACAGGTCCGTGGTGCTGGTGACCACGCGCAGCTGCGCCCCCGCCGGGAAGGTGGTGACCGCAGCGAGCACGAGCGGGAGCAGCGAACGACGAGCGTGCATGACGGACTCTCCATGAGGCGCGCGCACGCGCCGGGGACGACAGGTCAGAACGGATGCGGCTTGTGGGGGCCGATCGCGAAGGTGGCTTGCAGCAGCAGGCGATTGAGCGTGCCCATCCCGGGCTGCGCGGTGCGCTCCCATTGCGCCTCGAGCTTCGAGAACTCGCTCGGGAACCACTCGAGCACCAACGACGCGGCGCGCAGCGTGGCGCCAGCGGCGAGCGGATCCTCGAGATGGTCGTAGCGGCCGCCCAGGTACAGGCGTTGCGAGAGCTGCCAGCGGGCGAACAGGTAGCCGCCGGTGAAGTCGCGCGACGGGCCCAGGTACGTGACCCCCACCGGGACCGCGCTCGCCTCGGGCACGCCGTTCACCTGTCGCATGACCTCGCCCTGCAGGATGAACGACGAGTACAGCCCCTGCTGCAGCGGCTTCCACCGGTAGGTCAGGTCGAGGCCCACCACCGACTGCCGGACATTGACCGCGTTGACGCCGGCGCTGGCCGACGAGAGCGGCTGCTCGCGCAGCCCGGTGATGGCGCTGGCCGAGAGTTCCAGGTTCGCGCTCTCGTCAAAGTCCACGTAGTTCCGCCACCGCGCCGCCAGCCCCATGCCCTCGAGCGACTTGTTGGCGGCGGTCGCCGCGGTCAGCGAGTCGGGACGCTCGCCGAACCGGTTGATGACGGAGACGATCAGTTCCTGGTAGAAGCCGAACGGGGAGACGATCTTGCTGAGCGTCGCCCCGGTCCCCTTGAGTCCGTCGTCGCTCAGGAAGCGCTGGATGACGAACGGGTACTCGACGGTGTGCAGGTCGTGCCGGTGCGTCGTGTACTCCTTGCCGAACGGCATCAAAAAACGACCCACCTGCGCCTGCAGCCCGTACGGCAGGGCCGTCGTCGTGACGAAGGCCTGCTCGATCGACACCTTCTCCGTGTCGCTGAAGCCGAGGAATATCTCGCCGCGAAAGTACGGGTCGACCACGGACTGCACGGCCAGTTCCACCTCGCGGACGCCGAGCCGCGATCCGTCGCCCTGCGTCGAGCGTTCGCCGGTGAAGTCTCCGACAAGGTCGCCGACGGCGCTGAAGTCGGGGAGCATCCGCGGATTGGTCGGCCCGGCCGCTCCCCCGGTTGGAGCGGCCGGCGTCGGCGGGACCTGCGCGTTCGCGGACTGCATCGCCTCGAACTTCCTCACCAGGGCCACGGAGTCGGCCGCGGCCTTCGCCACCGAGTCCGCGCGCGCGATGGAATCGGCCTTGGTGGCCGGAGGTCGTCCCGCGGTCGGAACTTGTGCGGAGGCCGCGCTGGCGATCATTGCCAGGGCGCCAATCCAGGTCATGCGTGCCATGCGGTGCCCTTCCACGAGACTGTCCCATGCGCCGACGGCAGGTACCGCGCGGCGCCGGCCCCGCCAGGGGGCCGCGAACTGGTCAGCCGAGCACGGGAGGGGCGCGCGTGGAGGGAGGGCCACGTCCGTCGAGCGCGCGAAGGCGGGTGGCGTCATCGCGCGGTGCACCCTGCGCCGTCGCCGGCGCAAGGAGCGCCGCGTCGGCCCCCTTGGGCACCGCCGTCCCCGACAGGAACTGACACAGCGCGCAGTCACTCGCGTGGGCCGCGACACACGCGGTGCTGCGCTCGGCCTCCACGTGGGCGCAGGCCAACCCGGACTGCTGCGCCAGGCGCCCCTCCGCCACCGCCACCGCCGGCGTCACCGCCAGCTGGAGCAGCGCGCTCACCATCACGACCGCGCGCGCCCCCCAGGCGCGGAGCGGCGACGACCCTCGAACACGGGCGATCGGTGAGGTTGGCATCATCTGTTTGGACAGGGGACGGTGCGTACCCTAAACGTACACCGCCGGCGAACCGCTGTGCCCGTGGGCGGTGGCACCGGGTCCCTCCGGGGGCCATCTTCCCTCGCCTATGAAACGCGAAGCCGCACTCGACTACCACCGCCGCGGACGCCCCGGCAAGATCGCTGTCGTCCCCACCAAGCCGCTGACCAACCAGCGCGACCTGGCCCTCGCCTACACGCCCGGCGTCGCCGAGCCGTGTCTCGCGATCGCCCGCAACCAGGACGAGATCTACACGTACACCGCCCGTGGGAATCTCGTGGCCGTGGTCACCAACGGAACGGCCGTGCTGGGCCTCGGCAACATCGGCCCCCACGCCTCCAAGCCGGTCATGGAGGGAAAGGCCAACCTGTTCAAGCAGTTCGCCGACCTCGACGTGTTCGACCTCGAGGTCGGGTCGGCAGACCCCGACGACGTCATCAAGTTCTGCCAGCTCCTCGAGCCCACGGTGGGCGGCATCAACCTCGAGGACATCAAGGCCCCCGACTGCTTCTACATCGAGGAGAAGCTCCGGGAGACGATGGGCATCCCGGTGTTCCACGATGACCAGCACGGCACGGCGATCATCTCCGGCGCCGCGCTGCTGAACGCGCTGGAAATCCTCGACAAGGACATCGCGCAGGTCCGCGTGGTCTTCTGCGGCGCCGGCGCCGCGGCGATCGCCACCGCCTCGCACTACATCCGGCTCGGGGTCAAGCGCGAGCACGTCATCATGTGCGACAAAGTCGGGGTGATCTACGTCGGCCGCACCGACGACATGGACCCCTACAAGGGGCGGTTCGCCAGCGCGACGGCGGCCCGCACGCTCACCGAGGCGCTGGTTGGCGCCGACGTCTTCGTCGGCCTCTCCGCCGCCGGCGCCCTCACCGGCGCGATGGTCCGGGGCATGGCGCCGCGACCGATCATCTTCGCCCTCGCCAACCCGGATCCGGAGATCACGCCCGACGAGGTGCGTGCCGTCCGGGACGACGCCATCATCGCCACCGGCCGCTCCGACTACCCGAACCAGGTCAACAACGTCCTCGGCTTTCCGTTCATCTTCCGCGGCGCCCTCGACACGCGGGCGACGCAGGTGAACGAGGAAATGAAGATGGCCGCCACGCGCGCCCTCGCCCGCCTCGCCAAGGAGGACGTCCCCGAAAGCGTCTCGTCGCTCTACGGCATGAAGAAGGTGCGCTTCGGTCCCGACTATCTCATTCCGTTCCCGTTCGACCCGCGCGTGCTGCTCTGGGTCGCCCCGGCCGTCGCCTGGGCGGCCGTGGCCAGCGGCGTCGCCCGCCACATGATCGACCTCGACGGCTATCGCGACCAGCTGGAACTGCGCCTCGGTCGTGCCCGCGGCATCATGCGCGGCATCATCAACCGCGCCGTGCGCGACCCGCGCCGCGTGGTGTTCCCCGAGGGCACGGAACCGCGCATCATCCGCGCCGCCCAGATCCTCGCCGAGGAAGGCATCGCGCACCCGATCCTGCTCGGCAACCGCGAGGACATCGAGCGCGCCGCGGCGGCGCACGGCCTGGCCCTCGGCGAGTTGCAGGTGGAAGACCCGCGCGCACACCCGCGCCGCGAGGCGTACGCCGACTACCTCTTCGAACGGCGCCAGCGGAAGGGGCTCTCGCGCACCGAGGCCGAGCAGCGCCTCGCGAACACCAACTACTTCGGCTCCTTGATGGTCGCCCTCGGGGACGCCGACGCGCTCGTCTCCGGCTCCACGCAGCACTATCCGGAGACCATCCGGCCGGCGCTCGAAGTGATCGGGTCGACCAGCGGCCTGGTCAGCGGCATGTACCTCGTGGTCACCGACAAGCACGTCATGTTCTGCGGCGACACCACCGTGAACATCGACCCGACGGCGGCCGAACTGGCGGAGATTGCCGCCTCGGCGGCTCGGATCGTGCGAACGTTCGGCATCGAACCGAAGGTGGCGATGCTCTCCTTCTCGAACTTCGGTTCGGTGCGCCATCCCGACGCGCAGAAGGTGGCCGAAGCGGTCCGGATCCTGCGCCGGCAGGATCCGTCGCTGATCGTCGATGGCGAGATGCAGGCGGACGTCGCCACCGACGCCGAGACCCTCCGCCGGGGCTATCCCTTCAGCGTGCTGAAAGACGAGGCTAACGTGCTTATATTCCCCAACTTGAGTAGTGGCAACATTGCCTACAAGTTGCTGAAGACGCTGGGGGGGGCGACGACGATCGGCCCCATCCTGGTGGGTATGCGGCGCCCGGTGCACGTGCTGGAGCAGGGGGCCGACGTGCAGGCGATCGTGAACATGGCGGCCGTGGCCGTTATGGATGCCCAGGAACGCACCAAGCCGCCCGCGCCGGACGCTCGGGGAACCGCGGAACAGCGCCCCCGTACGACGCCGATCCTCTAAGCAGCCCCAACGGACCACACCACATGCCCTCCAAGACCGCCTCTCCCGCTTCCGTCAACCGCGAGAGCCTCCACGGACTCGACGAGCAAGGGCTCACGCCCGTCGGTACGGTGCACTGGAACCAGACGCCGGCCGAACTGATCGAGGCCGCCGTGCGGCGGGCCGAAGGGCGACTGGCCGACATGGGCCCCTTCGTGGCCGTGACGACGCCGTTCACCGGCCGGAGTCCCAAGGACAAGTTCGTGGTCCGTGAGGGCGGATCCGAGGCTCACGTCGACTGGGGGGCCGTCAACCAGCCCATCTCGCCGGAGCAGTTCGAGATCCTGCTCGCCGACGTCCGCGCCGACATCAACGCCAAGGACGAGCTGTTCGTGCAGGACCTGTACTGCGGCGCCGACCCGGCCCATCGCCTCTCGGTCCGCTATGTCACGCCCAATGCGTGGCATGCGTCGTTCGTGCGGAACATGTTCATCCGCCCCGAGCCGTCGGCGCTCCCCACCTTCGCGGCCAACTTCTCGGTGCTGCATGCGCCGGAGTTCAAGGCCGACCCGAAGAAGCACGGCACGCGGACCGAGACGTTCATCGTGCTGAACCTCGCCAGGCGGATGATCCTCATCGGCGGCACGCGCTATGCCGGTGAGCTCAAGAAGTCGATGTTCACGGTCATGAACTACTACCTGCCGCTGCATGGCGTGATGCCGATGCACTGTTCCGCGAACGCGGCGGCGAACGGCGAGTCGGCGCTCTTCTTCGGCCTCTCCGGCACCGGCAAGACCACGCTGTCGGCCGACCCGAGCCGCGGCCTCATCGGCGACGACGAGCACGGCTGGAGCGACGACGGCATCTTCAACTTCGAGGGCGGCTGCTACGCCAAGGCCATCAACCTCTCGGCCGAAGG
>JANLSF010000023.1:0-1628 GCA_031362285.1 Gemmatimonadota bacterium
TGTTCAGGCAGACGAAGCTCGCTCGCGGGTTGGCGGGGTTCCCGCTGCGATTGGCGACGATGAGGTCGGGGCGATGGTCGCCGTTCAGGTCGGCGACGGTGACGTAGCGCGTGGACCAGTCCGGCTGCCCGAATGTCCCAGCAACGCGAAAGTTGCCCTTGCCATCGTTCAGGTACACGAGCTTCCGGTCGGGGCGATCGTTGCTGACGACGATATCGAGGTCGCCATCGTCGTCCAAGTCGGCGAGCGCGGCGGAGTAGGTGCGGTCCGGCGCGTCGGCGAGCATTTCCGTGGTGAAGTGCCCCTTGCCGTCGTTGCGCAGGATGAGGTTGGCAAGCGGCCAGTGGCGCCCCTTGGCGAGCACGATGTCGAGGGTGCCGTTGCCGTCGATGTCGCCGATGCTGACGCTCGCCGATGTCTCGCTCGTGTTCTCGAGGAGCAGCACTTTATCGAAGGCGCGAAGCTCGCGTTCGCGGCCTTTCGGCGCGGGGAGCACGAACAGCGCGCAGCCGAGGAGGGCCAGCGTCGCCCGGGCGCTTGTGCGCGTCAGGCGGCGATCGAGTGCTCGTGTCATCGTGGGCGGAGCGTGGCGCTGCACTTGATCTCCACGCGAGCCGCCGGCCGTGGCAGCGCCGACACGGCCAACGCCGCGCGGGCGGGCGGGTCGACCCGGAAGAACTCCGCGTACACCGCGTTCATGGCGGCGTAGTCCTTCATGTCCATGAGGAAGACCGTGCACTCGTCGACGTCGGCCATGGTCGCGCCCGAGGTGCGCAGGGCGGACTGGATGTTCTCGAGGGTCTGCCGTGTCTGACTCGCCACGCCGCCTTCGACGATGTCCTGCGTGCCCGGCTTGACCCCGGTCATTCCCGACACGAAGACGCGATCGCCGTTCCGGATGGCCACCGAGTAGGCGGGCACGAGGGGGGCGAGGCCGGGCGGATTCACGACCTGGCGCTTCTGGCCCAGCGCAACGGCCGCTGAAGCCTCTGGCGGGAGGGCGGGAACGACGATGGGCTCGAACCAGACGGGGCTGATGAACCGGCTGGACGGCGAGGCGGTCGCGACCTCCTGCTTGAAGCGCGCCCGGTCGGCGAGGGCCGCCGCCGAGGGGTTGGGGTCGCCGTACGCATCGGCATGACTGGGGATGACGAGCGCCGGCTTGCCGATGGCGCGGAGCAGCCGCCCGGTGAAGTCGCGCACCTCGAGCCGCTGGCTGTTGGCGCCGATGAGCGCGATGTCGGGGCGGAGCCCCTCCATCTCGCGCTCGACGAAGTTCATGGAGCCCATGATCAGGATCTCGTGGCCGCCCAGGCGCAGGAGGTACGCGAGGTTGCCCCCCTCCACGTACTCACGGCGGCGGAGCGGCGCGCGCAGCCCACGTGGCGCCGTGCCGACGATGCCGCGCGTGTTGTTGTAGTACCGCTTGTGATCGAGCGCGCTGTGGATGTTGGGAATCACGCGCACGGAGAAGTCGCCGAAGTCGTAGTCTTCGCCGCCGATGACCGTGATCAGCGAACTATCCGGCACGTCGTAGGCGCGCGCGAGGTTGGCGGCCGTCTCGTGCCCGACGATGACGGCGCCGGTGCGGCGCGAGATGTACCCCGCGTCGAGCGCGTGGTCGGGGT